>JAVBTU010000258.1:0-10496 GCA_031556015.1 Thermoguttaceae bacterium | reverse complement strand
AATTCGGAATTCGTATTTCGTAATGTGTCGCTCTGGACGATTCGCGAATCTTTACGCACCGGGGGACAATAGATCACGCTCGTTTGGCAGCCGAAATCGATCCCTTCGATCGGTCGTATTTGAGAGGGAGCGACCGCGATTTCGGCACTCCAAACCGGGTGATCCTGATCGAGCAGCCGCAGTTCGTAGTCCTCCTCCGGCAACACTTTCCGCATGAGCGAGCGGAATCCGTCGTCGAAACTTTCATCGTCGCCGTACGCTTCGGCGAAGATGAAGCCGCCCTGGTCGAGATATTGTCGCAGTTTTTCGACGATCTTGTCGGCCCGGTCCTTGTCGCGGGGCAGCGGATTCTTATTACCGCAAAGATACAGGACCGGCGATTGCAGCAGATCCTCAGCCGACGCGTGTTCCCAATGGACCGTCTGCCAGGTCAGGTCCATTTTCCACTGTTTCTCGACGAACTGCGTCAAGTGGTTAATGTCCTGCGGGTGGATGTTCCAGGAATTGTCGTCGATTTCGTACTGAATTTTCGACAGGAGCAGCGGACGACGTCCTTTGGAGAGGAAAAGCAGCGCAAACGGAGTCGCGAGAAGTTCGTCTTCGCCGTGCGCGAGCCGGTCGCCGTCTCCGCCCCAGGACGCCGTAAACTGCGCCCGCCGCATCAGTTCCTTCGTCCCTTCGCGGTACCAATCGTGCGATCCGAGAAAACGGTGTCCGGTCATACGTCCGACCCGTTCGACGCCGTACATGTAATAATAATAGTACAGGCCGCTTCCCCGCGGGTTGGAGGCCGGTGAAAATTCCCGACCGATCCAGTTGAGCCCCTGTTGGATAATCGTCGCGCTGGTCGCATTCGAATCGAGGCAGCACTCGATCTGTTCTCCCTGGACGGCGGCTCCCCCCTGGTCGGACATTCCGGACGCGATGAGAAGACTCGCGATTCCGGCGCAGGTTCGGCTTCCCGTTGCGCCGGAAGAGCCGGTGTACCCCCACGCTCCGGCCGACTGCATCTTTTCCCAGTAGGTTTTCGCATCGGCCCAGACCGACGGATCGCAGTTGACGCCGACCCGTTCCGCTTCGTACAGCGCAAGTACGGCGAATTGCGAATTGGAGACGTCGGCGTAGGCGCTGCCGCGCGCTTCACGGCCGTATCCCCAACCACCTTTGGTGTTACCGTCGACTTTCACTTGCCACCCTTGAAGCCAATCGACATTCTTACGGATCAGGAGTTTGTCACGTTCCGGCTCGGCGAGGGCGTAAACCATTGTTTGCAGCGAAACGCAGTAAACCGCGGCGGAGGTGGGAACCTTTTCCGGTGGAAATTTGCGCAGATAAGCCAAGGCTTTCTGAATCGCGGGATCTTTCGGCGACGTCCCGCTGCTCAGCAGCGCCATGGCGTTCAAGGAGGTATAGCCGACCGTGTGATCACTGCTGGGCCCCGCCCAGGAGCCGTCCCTGTTTTGTCGACTTTTGAGGAAAAGTGCCGCCCGATCGATCAGGTCGTTCACTTCCCGCGGATCAAGATCCTCGGCGGCCCAAACGCCCAGCGGAAGGAAAAACAGCAGAAGCAGGGAGATAAGTCGCATGGAGACAAAACCGCTCCGTTAGCGGCGGGGCTTGCCCCGCGTTTGTGTGTGTAATGTTGCGTCCTACCAAACGCCCTCAAGTGAAGCCGTTTGCACAGTCCAGCCCGGGGCAAGCCCCGGCGCTAACGGAATGCTTTCCGGAAAAACGCAACACCTAACCAAATTCATCACAATAGCCTTCAGGGCAGTTGGGAGCACAATTCCTGACGCCTGAAGTCTGATGACCTCCCCTATGCTTTCGCTTTCGGGTTCGTGAACCGCAGTCCGTCGCCGCTGTGGTAGGACGCATATTCGGTCACGATCGCTCCCTGCGGACCGGCCATCATGAAGTGCGGGGCTTCCAGGTCGGTCAGGTAATCCATGTCGCCGACGACGAGTTTCTTCACCTTGAACGCGGTGATGGAACCGTCCTGCGATTTCGGGAGCGTCACGTCTTTCGGGACGTCCGCGGCGGATCCGCCTTCGGCGAAGGTCCAGATTTGGCCGTTTCGCACTTGCCAGCATTCATGCTTGGCCGGTTTGTCTTCGGCGGGAATGTGTTTGTGTTCGGCAATCATCTGGCCCGGCAACAGGTAAATCTCGTGCCCGAAATAACCGTGATCCTTGTCGTTGACGAAAAAGATACCCGCCATGCCGACGTGGGAGAAATCCCCCAGGCCGAATTCGAGGACCCAGAAATCCTTGCTTTTCAGGACCGATTCGCCGAGCGAATAGCGATGGAAATCGAACATTTCCTTGTACGCGGCCCGGGCCGTCTGTTCGTCGAATTTTCCGTTTTTGTAAAAGTGTTCGTTCGGATATTGTGTCAAAGTACGTTCTCCTCTCGGGGTTCTGCCGGTCCGGCCTTGGCGGCCTTCCCGTTGTTGTTGCGCTAAAGCTTCCGAGGCGGGTAAAGCGGACAAAGCGGCTGCTCCGCCGACGAAAGTCATCCAATCACGTCGATTCATTTTTCCGTCCTTTCAAGTTACAAGATCGTATGCTATACTCGGGACCACCGTGACGCGATAATCCCCGAACTTCGAACCACGAGTATACCTCCACCGCATCCGAAAGGGAAGCCTCCATTATGTCCCCGGCCCCATGAGCAACGATTTCGGACCTTCCGTTTTTCCGCCGAATCTTCCGATCCCGGACCCGCCGGGCGCGAATCTGTTGGCGCGGATTCCGATTTTTCTCATCGGGCTCGGATTGCTGGCGTATCTGGGCTACACCGTATACCTGGAAGCGGTCGATTGGGAAATGGTACGTAAACCGGAGGGGTTCACCACCGCGCAGGGCGGACTTCCGACCGCGCCGCGGGCGGTCCTCGCTCACTCCGGCACGAACGACGCGACGCGATGTCTGGAGTGTCACGATTCCCCTTTATCGGAGGAAACCGAAAAAATTCTCCATCCCCAAAAAGAGGAGGAAACGTTCGACGAATTGCCGAAAGGATATGACGCCGATTTTTTCGATGACGAAAAATTTTGGGCGAAATCCGGCTTGACGCTCCGCAAAGAATCGCAAAACAATCCGGGCGCCGTTCCGATCGGACCGTTCTCGGGAGACCGGACGTGCCTGAAATGCCATCCGTTGGAAGACTTCGATCGGCAGCATCGCGGACACGCTTTTCAGCCGTTCGAAAATTGTTCGATGTGTCACGAAACGCATCGCCCCGTCGATCGTCCGCTGTTGAAGGACGCCTATCTCGAAACTTGTACGCGGTGTCATGAATCGCGTTTTTAACGCCTTGAAAACACGGAGCGGGCTCCGTGGCTAACAGAACGACGACATGTTGATTTGGCGATTACTCCTGGGAATTCCGTTGGTCGGCTCGGTCGTGGGGTTGACTTACCTGGATATGTGGCTTTCCGATCACGTCCGTCTCCGGGGCGTGATTCTTTTTCCCTTGTTCCTGGTCGTCGTCGGTTTTCTGTGCGACGAGGTTTTGGACCTGCTCGAATCGGGCGGGCTTCATCCGCGCCGCTCGACGGTTTGGGTCGGCACGTTCGTCATGACGATTTGCTGCTGGCTCGCGTGTGCGGTTCAGGAATATAAGAGCGACATCATGGGGGAAACCGTTTCACCCCACGGCTGGCATTGGGCGGCGACGGCGAGTTTGGTCACCCTTCTGGTCCTGGCGGGGGGGATCATCATCGCTTTTGCCGGGGAAATCCACCGTTACTCCCGACCCGGCGGAACTTTGATCAACTTGGCCGGAGCCGTATTCGCCATTTCGTATATCGGGCTGCTGTCCTGCTTCATCGTCCAGTTGAGAATGGCATTCGGAATCGCGGCCGTTCTTTCGTTGGTCGTTGTTACGAAATTATGTGATACCGGTGCTTACACGATCGGTCGGATTTTCGGCCGGCACAAAATGATCCCGACCGTCTCGCCCGGGAAAACCTTTGAAGGGTTTCTCGGCGGCGTCGGTTTTGCGGTGTTCGGTTCCTGGCTTTGGTTCAACGTCGTGATACCGTTCGCCTTCAGCACGCGATGGTTCGAGGGGACCCCGAGCCGCGCTTCGGTCGTCGGTTGGCTTTCCTTCGGCATCGTCGTCGCCGTCAGCGGCGTCTTGGGGGACTTGTCCGCTTCCCTGATCAAGCGGGACGTGAAACGAAAAGATTCGAGCAGTTGGATGCCCGGCTTCGGCGGATTCCTCGATCTGTTCGATTCGCTGTTGATCGCCGCTCCGGTCGCATACGCCTGGTGGGCGTTTCGCCTGGTCGGGTGATAGAAAGGGCCGGGGATAGAGCGCAGCGAAATCCCCGGGTGGAATCACCGTGAAAGGCTCGGCGCACCGAACACCGCTTTCCCTTTCGGCGCACTTGTCGCGGTTTGCGGCGGCGTCACGGACGCGGCGGTCGGCGTATTGCGGACTTCCGACGCCTCCAAACCGAGATCGAGAATCAACGGAGCTTGCTCCGAAGAACTTTTCTCTTCATTTTTCGTCTCTTGTGCGGGTAGATCCAAGCCCAGATCAAGGTTCAAGTCCAGGTCGAGATTCAGCGGCGTTCCACCTTTCGGTTTTTGAGCCGTTTTCGGCGCAATTTTCGTCGGAACCGGTTTCGGCTGAACACGCGGCGTCTGTTCGACAAATTCGAGTTGGCTCGAAAGATCGTCGTCCGGACTCATTCCGCCGATCATGAAATCATTCTTGTCGGCAATCGGCGTCTGGTTTTTCGGCTTCACTTGAAGGACCGTCGGCTGTCGCAGAGTCGGCGTGATCGGAGCCGGATGTGCCGTTTCAGGGCGAAGTTCACGATTCTTCGCGAGAAAATCGTCCGTTTCCACGACTTCATGCCGCAAATTCGGAGCGGGCGCGGTCAAGGGACGCGATTGATTTTTCGACAACGATTCCTGCCGCTCCTGTTGCTGTTTCTGGAGCTGTTGCATTCGGTAAAGGTTCTGCAAATATTGGATCCGCTCCTGGTCGAATTCTTGTCGCCGGCTTTCCGCCTGAACGTTTTGACGCTCGACCAACCCCCGACCGTAAGGATTGCTTTCCAGTTCGTCGCCGGACCGATCGATCGACGCTTGTGCCGTTTGATACGCCGTTCGTACGAAATCGTCCCGGACTTCCTTGGGGATCGACTCCAAGCGAAGTGCGAGCCGTTTGATCACCTCCGGATTCGACTGCGCCGCTTCGGAAACGTTTCCGATAAAGGCGACCGTCTGCTCGAAATTATTGTCGGCGATTTTGCCGAGCATCGGGGCGAATAGTTTCGCGAACATGTCAACGCCGAAATTTTTGACGTTGACGAACGCGTCCAGTTGAGCGACGACGTAAGGATCGCCGTCTTCATCCTGCTCGAACGTGCTTTGCAGGACCAGAATTGCTTCTCCCTCGACCGGTCGTGGCAAAAGCGGGCCGGTGTAGGATCCTTTTGAGTAGACGATGCAGTAGTTTTGAGTCTTGTAAAGCACCTCGATCACGCCGACCGAACCGACCGATTCTTTGAGCTGATACACGCCCGGTCGCCCCATTTGCTTGAGCGAAATCTGCGTGACGCCGAGTTTTTCCCACATCGCGACGACGACGTCGGGATGGTCCAGCAGGAAATCGTACATGACCGGCTCGCAGAAAGTCGACTGCTGCGGCAGACGGCGATAGATCGGCTTGCCGGACAGGACGGCCTGGACTTTTTCCTTTGCGGGATTGGAAAGCCGATTCCACGGGATCGTCTTGCTCACTTCGCGCATCGCGGCGGGAGCGTTCGTCGCTTCCAAGAGCCGATCATTGCGGTTGCCCTGCGGGAGCGTTTGCGGTTCGGGCCGCTTAAAGATCCGGTTTCCCTGAGTTTGCGGACCGGTTTTGTTCGAAGCGGCGTTTCGATTTTGAGGCGTTCCCGAGGATGTTGAAGCGGAGTTATTCCCCTTCAAAAATTTCATCTGTGCAAATCCCGTGGTTTCCAGTTCGCAAAACCCGGTCAGCAATAGAAACGCAAGGACGTTTCTCACGACCCGAGCGACGCAGTACGATCCCTTTTGTCCTGCCGTGTTGATCCGAAGTACCATGAAACATCCCAATGGTGTGAAAGGTCGGGAGTTGCGAATATTTACCCGGTGTGGAATGATTATGCCAATTATTCCGCCTAAAACGGTAAATCCTTTCGATCATCGACCAACCGAAGCGAAAAAGGACAGCTTATTTTGCCTTTTTCGTTTTTTGGAGTACGGGCAGCCTGCCCGTGACACAGGCTGGAAGCCTGTGCTCCAGCCTTTCCCCTCAACTGACCTTGACTGAAATGTCTAATTTTCTTATACTCCCGCTCGAAGTTGTCGGAAAAAGGCTAAACGTGGGGGGAGGAATCGATATTTTTTTCTTCATTTCCCTTCGTCCAAAGACCGATAGTTCGAATGCGGGACCATTTCAATCGATTGTCCGGGCGGTTTCCGGTCTGAATTGCTCCCAAGGCACAACACCGATCTCAAGGAAGAGCAAGATCCATGAAAGGGAATTTTAACGTTCACAGTCCCGCCGTTACTCCGCAACCGGTTCAACTTCTCGATCTTTCGCGGCACAATTCTCCGATCAAGGACGAAATGCTCGCCGCCCTCAAAGGCGTGATGGATACGGGCCAGTTCGTCCTCGGTCCGGAAGTCAAAAAACTCGAACAAGCCGTTGCGACCTATTCGCAGGTCGATCACGCCGTCGGTTGTGCGTCCGGAAGCGATGCACTCCTTCTGGCGCTCATGGCCGCCGACGTCCAGCCGGGAGACGAAGTGATCGTCCCCAGTTTCACGTTTTTCGCGACCGCCAGTTGCGTAACCCGTTTGGGCGCCGAACCGGTTTTCGCCGACATCGATCCCGTTTCGTTCAACATCTGCCCGAAGGATATTGAAAAGAAAACGACCGCGAAAACGAAAGCGATCATCCCGGTCCATCTTTACGGACAAATGGCCGAGATGAAGGAAATTTTGAACCTCGCCTCGAAAAACGGAGCCGTGGTCGTCGAAGACGCCGCCCAATCGATCGGCGCGGAACTCGAAGGTCGTCGGGCCGGATCCTGGGGACACATGACCGCGTTGAGCTTTTATCCGACGAAAAACCTCGGCGGCGCCGGCGACGGCGGAATGCTTACGACGCCTGACGCCGAATTCGCCAAAAAACTGACGCTCCTTCGCGGACACGGAATGGAGCCGCGGTATTACCATAAAGTGGTCGGAATCAACAGCCGCCTCGACTCGTTCCAGGCCGCGATTTTGAACGTGAAGATGAAATACCTCGAAAACTGGACGATGATGCGGGCGCAGAACGCCGAACGGTATCACGACCTGTTTATGGTCTCCGGTTTGGACCGCGATCTGGACATTCCGCAAACACTCCCGTTCCGTCGGCATGTGTGGAACCAGTACGTCGTCCGGATCCCGGAAGGACACCGCGACACGCTTCGCGCCGAGTTGGCCGGGAAAAAGATCGGCACGGAAATCTATTATCCGCTCGGTTTGCATGAACAGGAATGTTTCCAATATCTCGGATATTCGCCCAAGGACCTGCCGGAAACGTACCGCGCGTCCCGGGAAGTGATCGCACTACCGATTTACCCGGAACTGACCGCCGACGAACAGGTACTCGTCGTCGACGCGATCAAGACGTATTTCGAGGCAAATCGGTCCCGACACGTCTTCCCCAGCGGCGTCCCGCAACGGGAAGCGGCGTAAGGTTTTCGCTGTTCATTCAAAAAGCAAAGAGGAGATGGAGTGTGGGCGCCTCGCCCGCACGTCTCTCGGTGAAAGGTGTTTTCGAAAGCGGAACCGATCCATACCAACCAATCACCGACTTCTTTTGAGCGGGCGGGGCGCCCGCTCTCCAAATAATTCCCGCTCAATTTGCACTCACCTCTTTTATGCGGTTACATCTGCCGCACTCTTGACTTCCGTGAACGTATTTTCAATAATACGTTTATCAGCGTTTTCACCCCACAAGCGCGGGGCAAGCCCACGCCGCAAACTCGATCAAAAACGATGTCAAAAAACTTTACACTCGCGACCGTACTGCTCGGTTTCCTCGTCGTCGTCCCGATACTGCTTTCCGCCCAGGAAACGCCGCGTACGACTCCGGCTCCGCCCCCGGCTCCTGCAATGCCTCCGACTGCGGCGGAGGGCCCGTTCCGCGGAACGATTCGCCCGGAAGCCGATCCCCGACTCCATGCCGGAATGCGGGAAGAGCTGGCCATGAATCTTCGTGAAATTTCACGGCTTATCGGTCAAGTCGATCCACGCGATACGCAATTCCTCGAAACGCTCCGTAAAGAACAGGCTTCGCTCGTGGAACAGCTCAAGGGATTCGACACCCCGGCGGCATCCGCCGCAACGCCGGCGGCCGGACTCGACGCCGCCGATCCGGCTCTCCCACCGGTTCAGCAGAATATCAATCGAACGCCCCCCGCTTTGGACACGCTCCCCGGCGATCCGCTTCCGCCGAATTGGCAACAGATGTCCCCGGACGAACTGGCGAAGGTTTTCGCCGAACAGCGTCGCTCCCAACCGACAGCGATGCCGGATCGACTGTCGCCGATTCCGCCGCGAAGCGGTTACCAACCGCCTGCTCCGTTCGGGGCGGGCGCCCCCCCGGCTTTCGGCGCCGCGACTCCGCTACCGTCCGAAGGTTTTTCCGCTCCGCCGGTTGATGCGATGTCGAACCGCTTACCCTGGGCCGCACAGCCGGCGTCGCAAGAGATCACCGAACTGAAGGAAACCATCACGGCCCTCCAGAAACAAATCGAACAGATGCGAGCCGAAGTCAAAGCGCTCGATACGCAAATGCAGTTGCTCAATCAAAACATCCTGCTGAAGATGAGTAATCAACCCGCGAAGTAAAATGGACGCCATGGATTCCCAACCGGTGATTCAGCCGCGCCGTTCGCGGCGATTGAGATGGTTCGTTTTTGAAGGGCTCCTTCTCCTCGCGGCGGCTTGGTTTTTTCTGTTCTTTTGGTTGGCCCGACCGGTCGGGAGCGGTCCGGCCGGTCCGGAAGTCCCCGGCGAACCGTTTCAACAGGTTTGGTCGGATCGTAAGGTTCTCTTGCTCGGGCTCGGCGACAGCATAACGGCAGGCTTCGGAATGGACGCCCCGTACGGTTATGTCGCCCGGCTGGCGGAAAATCCCCCGGACGAATTTCCGGACATGCAGGGAAAATGTCTTTTGAAAGTACTCCCGAACCTCACGGTACTCAACGTCGCCGTTTCCGGAAGCACGTCGATTCAACATGTGCAGCAGATCGAAGACCGATTGCCGGACCAACCGGACGACGTGTTCGGCCTGGTCGTCATGACCAGCGGCGGAAACGATTTGATCCACAATTACGGTCGCTCCAAGCCGAAAGAGGGAGCGATGTACGGCGCGACGTTGGAGCAGGCCCGTCCCTGGATCGCGGCGTTCGAAACACGGCTCGATGGGATGATGCAGCGGATTCGGGAAAAGTTTCCCGGCGGCTGCCATATTTTTTTAGCGGACATTTACGATCCGACGGACGGCGTCGGAGACGCGGCCAGTGCGATGCTGCCGAGTTGGCCGGACGGAATCAAGATTCTCGCCGAATATAACCGGACGATCCGGGAATGCGCGGAGCGAAACGATTTCGTAACGCACGTCCCGATGCACGACGCTTTCCTCGGACATGGAACGCACTGCACGCAGTTTTGGCGCAAGAATTATTGCCGCAAAGACCCGACCTATTGGTTCGCCTCGAATCTGGAGGACCCGAACATCCGCGGCTTCGACGCGATCCGCCGCGTTTTCTTGCGGGAAATGGCCAAGCGTGATCCTATCGTCCCGCAAGAATAACGCTCTTTTTGCTCTTGATCGGAAACGAAATATTTCGTAAAAGTCTCTTTGACGGAATCATTTCCCCAATATTTCATGTTTTTCCGATGCTTAGCGTGATACCTTTCGGAGCAATCCCGGCGGATAAAATCGCGGTCGCTGTTCTCGCGTTGATTACCGCCGCGATTTTGTTCAACATAAAAAAATATTTCGCCCGACAATCCCCCGCGAAAAAAGGGCGTCCCCGCTCCGCGAACGGCAGCGAGTACCTCACGTCCCGGGAGGTCGCGGCGAAAAACGCGCAAATCAAACCGACCCCGACGTTTGTCGGAGCGCCGAAACCGGAAATGATCGCTCATTGGGAAGTCGAATTTTTCGAGCTGACCCGACAGATGACCGCGCAGATCGACATGAAAATGTCCGCCCTGTCCAATTTGTCCAAAGACGCCAACCGAATCTGTCAGCGGATGGAAACGCTTTTGGAACGTCTGGATAAGGCGATCCTCGTTCCCTCCGAAGCGCCGCCGCAACAGGAAGAAACAATTCGGTACACACGCAAGCCGCCGGAACCGGCGTTCGTCGAACCGATTCTCCCCCCTCCTCCCCCGGTTTCCGCTTCACGGCCGCCGGAGCCGGAACCGATTCAGGAGAAAAAGTCGCTT
>JAVBTU010000500.1:0-2955 GCA_031556015.1 Thermoguttaceae bacterium | reverse complement strand
GAATTCGCCGAAAGTGAAATTATTCCACAAAACGACCTGCTCGGCGAATCGCTCCAAGAAGCCTTGGCCCCGAATTCCGAATTCCTGCGGCATTTGCGAGGATACCGTCAGGACCTTTACACGATTACTTTTTGGGTCTATCCTGATTCATTCAACGTATATCGGGACTTGAAAAAATTCCTTTTCGAGCGCGGATTCAAAACGGCCGCCAGACCGCTCAACTGGAACGACCCGATCGGCGCTTCGTCCGAGGGAACCAAATCCTCGGCCCAGTAATTAACGCACACCTTCCGCAACCTCACCGACGCGGCTCCGTTTTTATCCACTCTCCACACTATGTCGTCTCTTCTCGAACAGATGATCGAAAAATTTCGTCGGGACCGGTTCGCGATGCTTACGGGCATCGAAATCGTCGACGTTGCGCCCGGCTATGCGAAAACGAAACTCACCATCGAGGAGAAGCATTACAACTCGCTCGACATCGTGCAGGGGGGAGTTTTGTTCACGCTGGCCGATTTCGCGCTGGCCGTTGCGAGCAACAACGGCGCCGAGACGACCGTTTCGATCGAAGCGAATATTTCCTACTTGAAACCGGGACGCAGCGGCGTGATTTACGCCGAGGCGAAGGAAATCTCCCGGTCGAAAAGCCTGATCGGCTACGATATTCCCATCGCGGACGACCAAGGCAATCTGCTCGCCCGATTCTACGGCCGCGCTTTTGTACGAAAATAAGACCGCTGGAGCGGAGGGAGAAGAGGGAATCGTGTCCTCGCACACCGTCCAGGCGACCCTGCGCGAAAAGAAGTGCTTTATTGCGTGGAGTCCTCTCTTTTCTCCTGGATCATTTCGCGGTAAGTCCGGGGGGACATGCCTTGAATCTTTTGAAAAAGATGAAAGAAATAACTCGTCGAAGAGAGTCCGATCATGGGGGCGATTTGCGAGATTTTATTATTGCCATCCCGCAATAACCGTCGGGCGTGGTCGATCCGGGTTCTTGCCAGCTCTTCTCCCGGCGTGCGTTGAAGATGCTTTTCGAATTTGATCTGGAGCGTTCTGCGGGAAATCCCGACCCATTCGGCGATTCGATCCACGCACATTTCCGGCGAGTTCGAGTTTTCACGGATGAAACTGACCGCACGGGCGACATCGGGGTCCCGGATGGCAACGATATTCGTCGACTGTCGCATGACCACATGAGAAGGGGGCGTCGTGATCGGCGTGTGTTTTTTCTCTCCCGACATTCTCCGTTCGAGCAAGTGCGCCGCCTGATACCCGATTTCGCGCGCATTAATGTCGACGCTGGAAAGTTGCGGAACGAGAATGTTGCAGAGCAATTCGTCGTTGTCGGTTCCGAGAACGGCGATTTCCTCGGGAACGTTCACGTCGGCGAGCAAACAGGCTTCCAGAACGTAAAACGCGAACAAGTCCGTCGCGGCCCAAATTCCGGCCGGCTTGGGCAGCGTTCGGACCCACTGGACGATTTTTCGAACCAACCGGTCGTCGAGCATGGGAGAAGGATAAATATCGGAAACTTCGATCGGTTCGAATTCGATACTTTTCGCATCATATTCCCGAACCGCTTCGGCGAATTCCCTACGTCTTTGCTCGAGCCACCAACTGTTCCCGAGCGCGAAAAACGCGAAATTCCGGTATCCCTGGTTCCAAAGATGGTCCGCGGCGAGTTTCGCGACTTCGGATTCGTCGACGCACACGTCCGTGGGAAAGTCCTGATTATCTCCGTGCAACTCCACCCGGGGAATTCGTTTCCGCTTTAAAATGTCGTGAATCCGGTGATCGGTGGTTCGCGTAATCACACCGTCGCCGCGCCAACGGCTCAGCCAGGAAGGGATGTCGCTGATATGCCGTTCGTTCAGATGGATCAACCACCGCGGATTCTCGATCACATATCGGGAAACTCCCTCAATGATTTTCCGACCGGCCGCCCGCGAAGTCTCGACGAGCAGCAAAACGCGTTTTTTCATCGTGGGAATCATTGGTGGTACGAAAAAAGCGGGTCAAGGTTCCTCAAGTTCCAACGTGTACCGGCCGCTGCCGAAAGTCGTGAAGTCGCGTCCTTGTTCGCCGAGCTTTGACACTACGCTCGCGGTCGTGTTCACGGGAATCGAAAAATGGAGCGTGATTTTCTTCCCTTCACGTTTCCATTCGACTTCGATCAAGCCGTAAGGGCTGTCGTGTTCCGCTTTGACCCAATCGAGTCCTGCGGGAAATTGCGGATCAATCAATTGTTGCTTGAAAGCGAGGGGAAGCTCTTGCGATATTCCCCCCAGTGTTTGGTAGAACCATGTCGACACGTCGCCGAACATGACGTGGTTGCGTGAGGAGCCGTCGCCCCAATCCTCCCAGAGTGTCGTCGCGCCGCGTTCGAACCAGCTTCCGTAGGACGGCGGCGTTTTTTGGTTCAATATTTTCAAAGCCAAATCGTTGCGGTCGATCATCGAAAGCGTATGAAAAAGAGTCTTGGTGCCGAGAATTCCCACATCCAAATGATCGTCCGCCCGATGGATCGCTTCGAGGAGTTTCGCCGATGAATCGTCCAGTTCTTTTGGGTTCAACAGGCCGTAATATGCCGCGAAACTTTGAGCGGTTTGCGACCCGTTGGCAATCGTTCCGTCCGTTTGGTAAAGCTCCTTCAGGTACGCGTCACGGATTTTCCAGGCGAGCGTTTCATATTTGTGACTTTCCTCCCGCGGTTTTCCGAGAATCCGCGCCGTTTGCGCAACGATTCTCGCATCGATAAAGTAGTACACGCTGCTGGTCGCCTCGGCCGGCGTTTCCGTTTTCGCGAAGCACCAGTCGCCGAGTCCGTGATCGACGAGGCCGTTCGGTTTTTCCCGGCTTTTCAAATAGGCGACGTACTTTTCCATGGCGGGATAGGCGCGTTCGAGCAGACGGATGTCGCCTTTATAAGCGTACAGATACCACGGAACCAGGATC
>JAVBTU010000392.1:0-2650 GCA_031556015.1 Thermoguttaceae bacterium | reverse complement strand
GGAGAAAAAAGAGTGCTTCGTGGTCGGGAAATCGCCGTCGTACATGTTGTTCCGTCCGATAATCCGCCCGTGAAAGACGAAGGCCGCATCTGGATTCGAACCGGACCGCGTCGGGCGATTGCCAACGAGCAGGAAGAACGGATTCTCAACGAGCGGCGTCGTTATAAAAATATCCCTCACGACATTTCGCCGGTTCCGGCGGCGCGACTGGATGATTTGTCCCGGTCGAGTTTCGAAAACGATTATCTTCCCGTCGCGTTTGCGCCGGATGTTTTGGAAGAGAACCATCGGACCTACGAAGAGCGACTCGCTTCGTGCAAGATGATCGTCGAGCCGGAGGAACCGACGCCGACGTTGCTCGGAGTGCTTACGCTCGGAAAAGATCCGCGACGTTTCTTACCGTGCGCATACCTTCAATTTCTCCGGCTTGCCGGTACGGAATTGACCGATCCGGTGAGCGACGAGGATTTGATCGAAGGTTCTTTGCCCGACGCGGTGCGGCGTATGGAAGACAAACTTCGCGCCCATAACCGGGTCGCGTATGATATCACGTCCGGTCCCGTTCACGTCAAGACGAGCGATTATCCGCTTTCCTCGCTTCAACAGATTTTGTACAACGCCGTCCTGCACCGAACGTACGAAAACACGAACGCTCCGATCCGGGTTTACTGGTACGACGATCGCATTGAAATCAACAGTCCAGGCGGCCCGTACGGAAACGTGACCGCGGCGAATTTCGGCCAACCGGGGATCACCGATTACCGTAATCCGAACATTGCCGACGTGATGAAAACCTTCGGGTTCATCCAGCGTTTCGGCCGGGGAATCCTGATCGCGGAAAACGAAATGAAACGTAACGGCAACCCCCCTTTGGAATTTCGAATCGACCAAAACGCGGTCGTCGCCGTTTTACGCAAAAGAGCAACACCATAACATCATGACACGTTTTCGATTGGACGGCCAGGTTGCCGTGATTACCGGGGCTTCCGGCGGGATCGGGCGGGCAACGGCGCTCGCTTTGGCCGAGAGCGGAGCCGAAGTTTTACTGCACGCGAACCGCCGGCCGGAAGTTGCGCTGTCCGCCGTGCGGCTCATTCAAAAGGGGGGCGGCAAAGCGTCGTTCCTGACCGCCGACCTTTCCGTTCCGGAAAAGCAGGACGCGTTCGTCCAAGGCGTCTTGTCGATGTACCCGAGCGTCGATCATTGGATCAACGCGGCCGGAATCGACTTGATGAACGAAGCGGTTCGCGACCTGTCGTTCGAGGAGAAACTCGAACTGCTCTGGTCGGTCGATCTGCTCGCCGCGGTTCGTATGTCCCAGCAGATCGGCGAAAAAATGAAAAGGGAAGGGAAGGGGACGCTCCTCTTTTTCGGTTGGGACGGAGTCGATCGCGGCATGAAAGAAGAAACCGCCCAACTGTACGGGACCGTCAAAGGAGCAGTTCACGGCTTCGCCAAATCGCTGGCCCAATCGCTCGCCCCGGAAGTTCGCGTCAACTGCATTGCGCCCGGCTGGATCACGACGACGTGGGGCGAAAAAGCGTCGACGCCCATGAAACAGCGGGGCGTCAAGGAATCGCTGATGAACCGTTGGGGCAACCCGGACGACGTCGCCTCGACGGTCCTGTTTCTCGTTTCCGAGGCCGCGTCGTACATCAACGGCCAAACGATCGCCGTCAACGGCGGGTTTCGGATCGGCGATCCCTGAATAACGCGGGCGAGGCGCCCACGCTCCAAACGCGGGCGAGGCGCCCACGCTCCAATTGCTTACGGGACGAAATTGTACGCCTGGTTGTCGAAGTTCACCAGCACCGGCTCGTCGAACACGAGGTACTGCGAAAGCTCCTTGCCGTGTTTGTCGATCAGCTTGAAATATTCGTCGCTGAATTGCTTGACGGTAATCACGTTCGCCGGTTTCTGCTGTTCGGCTGTCAAGGTTCCGTCGACCCAACCGTCCGCTTTTTTGAAAAACGCACGGTTGTTGATCGTCTGAACCCGTTCTTCCGGGGCCGTCTCGGCGTCGGCAACGGGCGCCGGCGCTCCGCCGCCCATTCCGCCACTGAAGCCGTGATACCCTCGCGCACCGCCGCCGCCCATGCCGCCCAAGCCGCCTTGAGCCGGTAATGTCGCGGGGCTCATTCCCATTCCACCTCCGCTACTTCCGTCCATTCCGCCGGGGAATCGGGATTTTTGTGCGACTTGGAGAGATCGGCGCATTTCCTCGTTCGCTCCACGTTGTTGGACACCGGAGAAGCCGCCCGAATGACGATAGAGTTGATTGAGTTGCACCTCGGCCAGACCTCTGTTGGAACTCGCGTCGGTCAGCACCGTATTTTCATCCGCGAGGAACGACGTGTACGGCGTCAAAATACCGTGCGTCGTCGAAAGCTTGACCAGTTCGTCGAGCAGCTCCTTGTTTTGCCCCTGCAAATCTAAGATGCCGAGAATCTCGCCGATTCGCCGCATCGCCCAAAGCCGTTCGATAAAACCGAAGCTGGAATCGGCGCTCTTTTCGTCGAATTTCCCCTCGAACCGATAATTCTGTTCCGTGTTTCCGATTTTCCCTTTGACGTGGATCGCCGCGTCGCCGCTTTGTGACTATCGTCCGAGAACAACGAGCTGCTGTCCGGCGAACAGGTCAAACTTGCCG
>JAVBTU010000458.1:0-4206 GCA_031556015.1 Thermoguttaceae bacterium | reverse complement strand
ACTCTCGTTTCAAATAAACGGCAAGCCCAAACCCGAGCCCGATCGGGATCAGGAGGATGAGGAGTAAAGTTAAAAGTAACAGCAAGGGGGGAAGGGGCGTGTTGATTTACATTCGAATCAGAGCCGCGCACGAAGTAAGCGGTATTGTGGTTTTCATTGTGTAAAACGGAACGTCGCTTTCGACTCGAACACCGCTTACTATGTACGCGGCTCTGATTCGGAAAAGCGACGTTCCACCTCACAAATGTGAACGGAAATTTCATTCCACACGAAACGTCAATTCCGTCGAGTTGCCGCTCTGGGGCGTTTCGAAGCGGAAAATGTCGAAACCGGGAAAGTGCGGCGCCGTTTCGACGGCGGCCGGATGTGATTCCGGCTGCGCTGCGGCTTCGTCGTCCTGTTTTTTGTCGGCTAAAATCAATTGGTCGAAATTTTCGGTCAACTCCAGGCCGAGCATCGCTCCATGATCCTTATGGAGCATCTCCAAAATGTCGGTGAACTTCGAAGGATGCGAGGCGGCGAACCGGAAAGTTTTCGCCTCGAAATTTTTCGGTTCAATCACCAGCCATTCGTCTAAAATCGTACACGCTTCCTCGAATCGCAGATTCGAGAGCAGACACAGCGAGTACCAACGCAAGCAATACGGGTCGCGGCATCCGTTACGATAAGCGTTTTCCAGCGAGACCAAAGCGGCCGCCCACGCTCCGCCGGTTGCGCGGCACGCGCCGGTGAAGACTTCCCGAATCGCGTCCAATTCGGCGTCGCCCCAGTAATAGGCTGCGAATTTGTGTAGTTTCTCTTCGGCTCGGTTGGCCGTGTATAGGTCGATCAACAGCCGTGAAAGTTGCGAGTGCGACGGTTCCGCGGTAATCGTGTTCTCCAGCAGTTCGATCGCTTCGACTTGTTTTCCGGTAATGCGATACACCAAACTCAAGTGCGCGACGGCGATTTCCTGGACGCATTGCTTATGCCAAACGTCCAGCGAAACCTTTCCGTGCCGCACGGCGATCTGGAACACGCGAATCGCCATATCGTACTTATTTTGCCGAAACATCGCGATTCCGAGATTGACCAGCAACTGCATGTCCAACGGAAAAACGTCCAGCGATTGCAGCAACAGGTCGACCGCTTCGTTTCCGGCCGGAGGGAGCAGATCGAACGTCGCGTGATACTGGTAGTACGACTCCAGACGCAGGTTGCTTTGCCGGGCGTTTTCGATCAGCATCTTGTAGAGATTTCGTCCGCCGATCACGTCGGAAAGATTGACCAGTGCGTCCGCTTTGGCGAAAAGTTCGTCTTCGGACAACGACAGACCGGCCTGTTCAACGTGCTGCAGGGCCGCCAAGTGGTTTTCCGCGAGTTTCACCCGTTCCGGATGCTTCAAAGCCCGCAGCGCGGCGAGAACACGTCCGCAAGTCGCGCTGATTCTCATTCCCGCCAATTGCAGCGAAGGAATCGCCGTTTCCCGCAACCGACCCGCAAACCGAACGCGAGGAGAAACCGGAGTCAAACGCAGTTCGATCGTCTCTTCGTTCCAATCGCTGAAACCGTCCACGGGCGAAAGCGTACGGCGCCCCTGATTTTCGTCCTGGAGAAACGCGACCAGAAGTTGGGGAAGCGACTCATTCGGGGCGATCCAGTATTTCCGCGTAATCATCATGTACGCCGTGTTCGGCTCCAGGAGCGTCGCGACGAATTCCCGGAATTCCGGCGCGGTTCGGTAATCGAACATTTCGCCCGGATCGATCCACAGAACCGTATCGGTTTCCCCCTCTTCTTCGATTTTTTCGAGGAGTTGATTGCGGATTTCGGAAAAGTCGTAATCCCAACTTGTTGTGTAGACTTTCACACCCAGCTTTTCCGCGATCTCGGCGGTTCGGTCGTCCGAGCCGAAATCCATGAGATAAACGCGATCGACCAGCGCAGAAACGCTTTTGATCGTACTTTCGATTCGCGATTCCTCGTTTCGGGCGATGATCGCGGCGGAAATTCGGATTTTATCGGAAAGTTGGGGGGATTCAGGTTTGCTCATTTTTCCCTTTTCTTAGATTTTACGCAAATTGCGCAGTCCTCCTGTCAATCAAACAGAATCTGTTCCTGCAATATTACCTCATCTTCAATATAATAAGGAATGTAAAATTCGATTTTTCGTTTATTCGTGAAGAAATAGTTCCGGTTGTATTGGATTGCCGCTTTTTTTGCTTCGCGATCAGAGGCAACATTTCCTTTGCATTGACATCAATACTCGCAGAAGTATACTCAAATGAAACTTACCCTTCTTTTCTTTTCACGAAATCCTCTCATGCCTCGTATCGACGTTTATAAAGATTGGCTGCAAATCGCCGAGACGAATCGACCGCTGAATTACTACCAGCTCCTGAAACTCAAACCGTTCGAGGATAGTTCGGGCGTGATCCGCAAGCAGTACCGACAACTGAACGCGCATGTCCGCAAATATGCGACGGGCGAATTCGGGGAAGAGTCGCAGCATCTGCTCAACGAGCTCGCCAAAGCGATGCTCTGCTTGACCGACCAGGAGCGCAAGTCGGAATACGACGCATCTCTGGGCCGTAAAGGGGCTGAAACACCGAGACGCCGCCGTTCGTTGGAGGATATCTTGCTCCTGAACAAAATCGTGCCCGATGATCGGATGAAGCAGATCAAAAACTACGCCGATACGCTCGGGATCGATCTTCAGCAGGCGGTTCTCCAGCAAAAGGTCGCGCAACCGGAAATCGTGATGCTCGCTTATGCGGAGTCGATCGGACTGCCGTTTATCAGCTTGGACGATGTCGGCGTCGACGAAGCGATCGCCCCGCAGATCAATCCGAACACGGCCCGACAACATTCGTTCGTCCCGGTGATGACCGACCAGGGACATCTCATTCTCGCTTCCCCGACGCCGGTCAATCCGGACGTGGAAGAGGAGCTGCGGATGCTCTTCGAGATGCCGGTTCGTTGCGCGATTTGTACGCCGTCTCAGATCAACGAGGCGATTGCCAAGTACTACCCGAAAGACGCCGTGCAAATGATCGCCAAGGGGGGAAAAACGGGAGCCGTTCCGGTCGCGAAAACCGCCGCCAAAAAATCCAAAGCCGCGAAAAACGAAGAGGAAGACGACGAACCGACCGGACCTTTGAGCCCGGAAGCCCAAAAGGTCCGGATGCAAAGTACGATCATCGCATTTTGCATGTCGATCATGATCATCGGTGTAGGTTCCACATTAACCGGTTACGGAGCGAAAACTCCGATGCTCGTTTACGGCGCCGCGATACTCATCGGTTGCGTTGCTTCCGGAATCGCCTGGATGGTGCTGTCGAAAAGACGTTGAAGGACCATTGACCAAGCAATTCGCCGACCACTTGAAACTTTACCCTATCGGTTGGCAAACATTGGGATGACAATATAATGTCGTCGCCCGTTGCCGTTGACTTTTATCTTTTACACTGTCGGCTGGTGTATTTCGTAAATTTGCCGCACGGTGTGAAATATTCTCTTCGGTATTTTTTCGTCGTACCGTATGCGCTCGTAGCTCAATGGATAGAGCAACGGATTTCTAATCCGTAGGTTACAGGTTCGAGTCCTGTCGGGCGTGCTTTCTAAGTCTTTGATAATAAAAGACTTACGTTGAATATCGGCAGCGGAAAGATGGGACAAAGATGCCCTGGTGATCCCTGCGGTGCTCTCCATTTTTACCCGATTTTCCACGATTTTCCACTTTTGGGACCTTGCGGCAAATAACCGCCTACGGATTCCATATCTGGGGCGAAAAACCGTAGAACAGCCCCTTTCGCCCTTGAATTTCCGGCCTCTGACAAATATTCTGACCGAGCACCGGCCGCCTTGGTGAGCGCCACGGTGACTATCAATCTTCCACGATTTTCCCACTTTGGCCGTTTTCAGCGTTTTCTTCCCACCACAACGCCCTGTTTTGCGGCGAGTCGCGTCCTTTTGACGCTTTCGGGATACGGGTCAAAATATCCTTTTTCGCAAAACGGCGGCGATTCGTTAAAGGCGGGTAAGCAATCAAATCCCAAGTTCTTCCCCTTCGCTTTTGGCAACGATGACGGCGCAGCAGCTGTCTCCGTAAACGTTGACAGCCGTGCGGCACATGTCCAGCGGACGGTCGACCGCCAGGACCAGCCCGATTCCCTCCGGCGGCAGCCCGACCGCATTGAGAACGATCACGATCATGACCAGTGACGC
>JAVBTU010000269.1:0-4037 GCA_031556015.1 Thermoguttaceae bacterium | reverse complement strand
ACCCGCTACAAGGAAACGGCGCTGCCCAAAGAGCTGCAGCAACGGGAAGAATCGTTCGCCAAACAATTCGAACAGCGCATCGTACGTTAGTTCGTCAAAAAACGGAGCGGGAAGCGTCAGCGAGCGGAATCGTCGTCGGTCGATCACATCGCGCTTCGCAGAGGGCGCGATTGGGCTTTGGCTTGAAGAATTTCATCGAGCATTCGAGCCCAATTCTGCGGCGAACCGGGAGTGATTCGTCCCAGGGAGCGAGCCGTTTCCGCCCCGGTGATCCCGGGAATCGCCGCCGGTATCTGGTCGGCGAAGAAAAGCGTCAAAATCGCGACGCAAACGGCGTCGAACGCATCGACCGGAACGCCGCAGTCCTTGATCGGCTTGTGCGACCAGCCGTTGAGATTCTTGACGAGTTGGCTCAGGAGCAACCCGTGTCGGCAACCTCCACCGGTCAAGAGGATTTCGAGACCCGATTTCGATTGGGAGTACCGGCTTTCGATCTCACGGGCAATCGACTCGGCAACGAAATAAGCCGCCGTACACAGCACGTCCCGGATCGCCCAATTTTCCGCGGAAGCCTGTTCCAAAGCGAACTGGGTCAGTGATTTCGAGGAAAAACCGGACGGAGTCCCCAAGGATTTCGCGCGGGAAACCGAAACGTTTTTCGACAATTCCCGCAAGCGGTTCAGGAGCGAGGGAATCTGCTTTCCCTGGACGGTCAAATGTCCGCCGCTGTCCACCGGAGTTTTGCCCCGGGTAAGCTGTACCGTCAATTCGTCCAACAGGGAGCCGCACGGACAGATTTCCGTAAAGCGGATTCGATCATGGGCCGCCGGCTGTTTCGGGCTCGGCAGGAAGGTCAATCGGGCCGTTTTTCCCAAGTCGACCAACAGGCGATCTTTTTCTTCGGAGCAAAGTACGATCCAAGCGGGAAACGGCAGAAGCGGCCCGCCGGTCCCTCCGCAGGCGATGTCGCGGGAAGGGAACGCGTCGACGACGCTGACGCCGGTCCGCTCCGCGAGACGGTCCGGGCAGGAAAGCGGACGATAAATTCGCGACGCATCGGCGCCGGCCCAAAAACCGGGATCGAGGAGACCGACGGCGAGCAGCTCCGTTTTCGGAATTCGCGATTCGGCGAGCAGTTCGTCGAACGCTTCTTCTTCGACGCTCGTCAATTCCGTACTCAAAAACGCCAATCGATCCCCTTGTGGGAAATCGGGAGAGAACGAATTCGATTCCTTTCCGGCGAGAAGCTGATGGTAACAGTCGACGATCTCCGGCGGCAAATCGAACGACATACTTTGCCGACATTCGATCGGCGCTCCGTCTCCACGACCATGAACTCCGACCAAGGCCGCTTCGATGCGACGGCAGTCCGAAGTGATATGCAGTCCGGCAAACCAACGAGGCATGTGATCGTTTCGAAAAGGGTTTTGCTGAGTACTAAGACAATTATCGCGAGGATTATCGGAAAAGCAAGTCCTCTACGAAAGTCGGCGGTCTTCGAGTCGACTGCGGTTTTGCTCCGTCCATAAAAATAGATTTCCGCACTTGATCCGCGAACGAAAAAAACAATAATGGGACGAGTGCCACGCAATGCCATTAAGCGTTTTTTATGGAGTGTGGGCGCCTCGCCCGCACTTGAATATCCCGGTCTTTCGCCACCATCGCGAAGCGGAAGTAAGCCCGGCAAACGGTCCCCGACTTCCCACTGGCGGGCGAGGCGCCCGCACTCCAAGGGAAAAATCACTTAACGGCGTCGAGTGCCACGGCGAGAGTGGATATTCCGGCGCCTGTAGAACGCGTTTTTTTTCCTTCATTCCTTTCATTCACCGAATTATGAAAAAGACTACGAAGCCATCGCTCGAACTGTCGACCCGAAAAAACAGGTTCTGTTTCAAAGCGGCGTCATTATTATGGGGAGGAATCCTGATTTTCGCGGGGACCGCCTCCTTGAAGGGAGCGGAAGATTGGGTCCGTGAAGCGGAGATGGTCTGTCACGTCGACGGAGCTGTTTTCGATCCTTCGGGTCGACCCGTTTCGGGGGCCGTCGTCGTCTGGAAAAACGCGGAGCTGTTTTCACCCCGGTTCGAGTCCGAAATCGCGACAACGGACGCCGAGGGCAAATTTCGGATTTCCGCGGACCCGCGAAACGTGTATTATCAAACGCTTTCCGTTTCCACTTCCGACGAATCTCTTTTCGGTCAGTATTCTCTCACGACGGCCGAGGAGCTTCTCGAAGACGCCTCGATCCTTCAAAACGACCGGCGGCTCAACGATTTGAAGATTCACCTGGTTCCCACCCGGATCGTCAATGGTACCATTTTCGACTCCCAAGGCGAGCCCGTGGAGGAGGCGACCGTGTTGTCGCAACATTTCTCTTCGAGAAAAAAGGCCGTCCTGACGGACCAGGCGGGGAAATTCACCCTGCGCATTCCGGAATCGGGACAACCGGAAACGCTCGTCGCTTACAAGCCGAAGGTCGGAATCAACGCGTTTCCCCTTGTCGTTCGCCCGTCGAACCCGGACCGATCCGCCGCGCAACCCCCGTTGACGCCGTCGTTGAAGTTGCATTTTCCACTGGAGACGATCAAGGTTCGCGTCGACGATCACAAGGGCGATCCCGTCGCGGGAGCGGGAATTTTCTGGGAACACCTGATGCTTGACGCCACACGTTGGCACTCCATGGACAGGATGAACCTGCTCTTTCAAAAAACGGACAAGGACGGCTTCGTGACGCTCCCGAGGACGGACCGGACGACGCTCGCCGGGTCCCTGCTCGCGACCGTGGTCGGTCCGGAATACGCTCACTGTTTGATCGTCGCCTATGAGATGCTCAAGAAAGGCGAAGACGGTTTTTGGCACCTCCAAACGCCGGAGATCCCGACGGTCCGTGGAACGGTCCGTTTTTCAAAGGACAAACCGGCGGCGGGGCTTCGTCTGTGCGGTCGCATTGCCGGGTTCGATCTGCTCCCCTCCACGACGATCACCGATTCGCAAGGACGGTACGAATTGGCCGTTCGTTCCAAGCAAACGCGGGATGCGGCGAAAAATACGAATCGCGGCACTTTTTTCTCTCTCCCTTTCTTTTTCACGGTCATGGACGACGATTGGGGCGCGGCCCCGGTCATGTTGGACATCCATCAATACGACAACGGAGCGGCCCATTTCGGATTTCAATGTCCACAAAACAACGCCGCAAACGCGACGCCTGAGTCGTTCGATTTTCTCCTGGAAAAAACGTCGCCGGTTCGGGGCCGAGTCGTCGAGGAAGGGTTTCCCCCTCGCCCGGTCCTGGGAAAAACGGTCCTGTTGGTTCAAAACGAAGGATTTACCCTGGGAAACGACCATCGGGTGTTCGACGGCGATATTCCCTGCCTGACACGAAGTCGGAAAACCGCCGCGGACGGCTCCTATGAATTCCGTGTCGCTTCGGGAAGATACCATCTCAAACTGCCGAAACCGGGAAACCTGCCGGAGGACCCGGAGGACCGACTGGTCATCGATCAACCGGGAACCTACGGACGGAATTTCGTCCTGAAAGAAAAAAACATGATCGGAAACGTGGTTCTGGAGTCCGATCGGAAAACTCCATGCGACGAGGCTCTCGTCTGCCTGAGCGTTTTTTCCCGCTCCTCTCAGGACCACCTGCAAGTCACGAAACAAGCCAACACCTTCACGGACAAGGAGGGGAAATTTATTTTTGAGGAAGTCCCCGACGGTTTTTCACTGATCTACGCGATCGATAAAGAAGGAAAATACTTTGGATTCTGCCAACCCGGTCTCCAATCGCCCGTCGTCCTCACGGTCAAGCCGGCCGCGACGCTCCAAGGACGACTGACGAACCGGGAAACGGGCGAGCCGTTGCCTCACCGGGGAATCGGCGCGATTTATTGGAAATTGACCGGCGCCGCATTGACGCAACTTCCCGGGGAAAACATCTTTCGCGATTCGGATTTCATCACGGGCTCGTTTTACCGGAACACGCCCCGAACCGAAACCGATGAAAACGGCGCATTCCGACTGGAAGGATTACCCGGCGG
>JAVBTU010000152.1:0-2729 GCA_031556015.1 Thermoguttaceae bacterium | reverse complement strand
GACATTTGGACCTCCGTGAGTGAAAAAGAGACGAAAACCGTTTCGTCCCGTCTCCTACTACGAGAGAATCCCCATATCTGTTCGTCGAAAATTCGATAGCTCGGGAAAAATCCAAGAATTCCAAAACTTGTTAGCAGTCTGGTACTTTTCCGTCAATTCTTCCTAATTCCACAAAATCTCGAAATCTCTCTTGACAGGCTTACTACGACGTAGTAATCTACTCGTATCGCTTTACTACGTTGTAGCATTCTTGATTCAGGAGAAAAAAAATGCGCAAAGGCAAAAAACCGGTGCGGTACAAATTGACGCCGGGCGAATTGGAACTTCTCGAACTCCTCTGGACGGAAGGAAACGCGAATCTCGGCAAGACCGTCCAATGGTTTCAACAGCGAGGCCGCAATCTGGCGCCGACGACGCTCCATACGCGACTGAACCGTTTGGTGGAGAAGAAATTGATCCGCCGCATTGCCGAGAATCCGGCCGTGTACGAAGCGACGATCAGCCGCAACGACGTTTCCGGTCGCTATTTCGAGCTTTTCGAGGAACTTTGCGGACACAATTTTAGTCCGCTGATCGCGCAACTGGCCGAAAAACGGAATTTCACCGCCGTGGAAGTCGAGTATCTCGAACGGATTCTCGCCGCCCAGAAACAGAATGAGGTGCGAAAATGATGATTCCCCTTTTGACCTCGACGCTTTTCCTCGCCGCGACCGCGTTGTCGGCCGCTTTCATTCTCTGGAAAACCGGCTGCCGAAGTTCCCGGACCGCGCGAATCGCCTGGTTTGTCGTACTCCTGCAAGGCGTGCTGTGGTTCCACGTCCCGATCAGTGTCCGCGTTCCCGCCAAGGAGGAACCCGCGAACCGTACGGAATCCCCCACTGTCCCGCTTTTCGGGGGAGCCGGCGCGGGTTTTACACACAAGGAAAACGTCAACATTTATCAACGGCCCGCGGAAAGTCAGGTCGTTTTACCTCTTCCGAATTCGGAAGTAAACACTTCGTCGAAGCCGCCGTTGGAACGGTCCCCGGTAATCGCCTTGGAATCCGTCTTGTCGCTCGTGTGGTGTTGCGGAATTCTATTGCTCGTTTTACGGTACTCGTTTTCGTGCGGGAGATCGCTTCGAGCAATACGTCGTCTTCCCGAAGCGACCGGAGTTTACGACGACGAATGGAAGTCGCTCCTGGCTCATGAAGGTATCGACGGTGGGACCATGAAACTCCTCTTTTCCGAAAGTTTCGGTCCCGGCCTTGTCCGGTTGCCGCGGTCTTGGGCCGTCGTGGTTCCATACGTGTTGTGGGAAGAAGCGACCCCGTCCGTTCGGATCGGAATTCTCAAGCACGAGCTTTCGCATTACAGGCACCGCGATCTCTACAGTTCGCTTCTCGTGCATTTTTTGAAGACGCTCCACTGGTTCAATCCGTTGGCGCATTACGCGGCTCGGCGGTTCGACGAAGCGGCCGAGTGGAGATGCGACGCCGAAGCATTCGGTTCGCAGGAAAACGGAACGTTCGACTTTGCCGCGACGCTGCTCGCCTTTCGGGACACGAGTCCCGTTTCGGTTCTTGTTCATCAACCTTTCAGTCAAAACAAAATCAAAAGCCGCGTCGAACGTTTGATCGATTACAACGCGGGGAAAAGGGACACGACCATGAAAAACATATTGATTCTCGGCGCGATGGTGCTTTTGCTCGGTTTCGGCTTGTTTCGTATCAACCCGGTTCCGATCGTCGTCGCCGACGAAAAACCGGTTACGACACCAAGTGAAGCGGCGTCAAATAACGACACAAAAACAATCGCGATTACGACGAAAGACGAAACCGGCGCTCCGCTGCCCGGCGTCGAAATTCGGACGAATTTGCCGCGGGACGAAGTCCGTCCGAAGGCGACGGATGAAAACGGTAAAATGGAGCTGACTCTCCCTGAAACGTTCGACGATCTCATTATTTCGGCGATCATGACAGGACGCGTGACACAGCTTGTTCACTGGGGAAAAAACGATCTTGTCTCGGACACCGCGATTCCTCCGGAAATCGATTTTACGTTGCGCCGGGGAACCGTGATCGGCGGAACGGTCGTCGACGTCGCCGGAAAGCCTATCGAAGGGGCCGAAGTCCGCGTGATTTGCCGACGAAACGGATATCAAATGCCGGGACATCTCAAGCCGGAAGACTCGCACATCCTGACGTTGGGGAAAGGATTTTGGAATGTCCTCGGCGGAACCGATTGGTGTCGGACCGACCAGGAGGGCAAATGGTCGCTGGACAACGTGCCGGAAGGGGATGCGTTTCCCATGGAGATCGAAATCGAACATCCGGATTATTTACCGAACAAATATTTGAGTGCGTTCCCCGAAACGACGCCGCAAACGGCTCAAACGTTCGCCCAGTTGCGCGATCGAACGCAAAAATTCGTGATGCAGCACGGTCTGCGGTTTTCCGGAACGGTTCAGGATGAAAACGGCCAACCGATCACCGGGGCCCTGGTCGTTTGGAACAGTCCTGATTATGAATATTACGAAAGCCGACAAAACGCGGTCAAGACCGATGAAAGCGGGCATTACACCTCCGTGCCGTTCAAGCCGGGAACCGTCGGCGCGACGGTGATCGCCGAAGGATTCGCTCCCGACGTGCAAACGATCGATTTGCGGAACGACAAGAAGCCCCGCGTTCTCGATTTCACGATGAAGCCGGGCAAGCCGCTCGAAATTCATTTCGTCGACTCCGACGGAC
>JAVBTU010000278.1:0-3227 GCA_031556015.1 Thermoguttaceae bacterium | reverse complement strand
CGGCAGCATTCCGTCCCGCATCGCCAAGAGACACTAAAGCCGCTCGCTCGCTCCCGCCGCGGCGATCAGGTGCCCGGGCCTGCTTTTCGTACTGGAAACCGGCAACTTGTACGCCCGTTCGCCGAACACTTCCTTGATCGCGAGCGATTCGACCCGATCGTTGACGGCCGTGCTGGTTCCGTGAGCGTTGATGTAATCGACGTCGTCCGATTTCAAACCGGCCCCTTCGATCGCGGCGGCCATGCAGCCGATCGCCCCGCGTCCTTCCGGATGCGTATCGGTAATCCGGAACGCGTCCGCCGTGGAGCCGTAACCGGCCAGTTCGCCGTAGATTTTCGCGCCCCGTTTGACCGCGAACTCGGCGTCTTCGAGGATCACGATCGCCGCCCCTTCGCCGAGTACGAATCCGTCCCGCTCTTTGTCGAACGGTCGGGACGCCCCTTGCGGATCGTCGTTGTTCGTGCTCAAGGCGGTCAGGAGATTGAATCCCGTTACACCGAACGGATGAATCATCGAGTGGGCTCCGCCGGCGATCATCACGTCCGCTTCGCCGCGCCGGATGATTTCCGCGGCTTCGCCGATCGCCTGGCTGCTGGCGGCGCATGCGGTCAAGCAGTTCAAATTCGGGCCGCAAGCGTTGAACATAGCGGCCAAATGGGCCGCCGGCATATTCGGCTCCTGTTCTTCTTCCCGGACGGGATCGAGAATTTCAATTCCTTTTTCGATGAACCGTCCGTAGTCGAAATGCCCGGTTCCGTCGCGATCCCCTTCAGCCAGACCGGCAAGGACCATCTGCGTGAACAGGTCGAAATCCTGTTTCCCTTCCCCGGCGCCGGTGTAGACGCCGAATCGTTCCGGATCGATGAGGGAACTCGTTTGGCGCCCTTCCAGGAGTCCGGCGTCCCGCATCGCCTTGATTCCGGCGCCGACGGCAAAGCGGGTATGTCGATCCTGCTGCTCCCAATTTTTCGGATCTTCACCGATCTCGGCGATGTCCCAACCGCGGACTTCGGCGGCGATTTTCGTCGGAAAATTGGCCGCGTCGAACAACGTGATTTTCCCGACGCCGGATTCCCCGTTGAGAAGCCGTTTCCAGATAGTTTCCACTTCCCACCCCAACGGCGTGATAAGTCCGATTCCTGTAATAACGATGCGTTTCATGAGAAAATGCAAATTGAAAATGCCAAAGCGGAACTCGTCGATGCTTATCCTCGCGCCCTTGCGTGGAACCCATAAATTTTAGTGGATTTGTGTCGAACGTCAACAATGGGTGATCGCCTCCAAGAGAACGGTAAAGTCTGGAAAAAAGCGCGCTGAGACGCAAGGACGCGGAGTTTCAAAGAAGGATTGGCAACACCAATAAAAAAGATGATTTCTACGGAGAAGATTTGATCACGAAACTCCGTGTCTTTGTGTCCCCGCGTGAAAATAATGACTATGCAGTTCTCTTGGCGTTTGTCGTATCTCATTCGGTTCGGCTTTTGGCGAATTCGATCGCATGGATCAACGCTCGTATCGTCTCCGGCTCCTCTTCTTTCGGAGCGATGGTCGGAGCCGGGATTCGTAAATTGCTGAAAAGCCAAAAACCACCGTAAAGTGTGATCGAACCGGCGCCGGGAATCTTGAGAACCGCAAAGTCGTCTTCCTGTTGCACCGTCGGATTTTCAAGTTCGAACGCGTTCAGAATCTCGTGTATCGTGCTGTTTTCATCTTCCAAAACGTCCGGATTCGTGTGCAGTGACAGAAGGTTTTTTCCCTGGCGCAAATGCTCGACCAATTCCTCGACGAGTTCGTCCGGGTGAACCGTGTAACCGTCGACCAGAATCGCGAGATCGGCGTTCACTTTTCCGGAAAATTTTTTGTCGTAGGCAAATGCCCAATAATGTCGGTTCAGCAGGGCCCAGGCATTATAAAGCCCGTGTTCGTTGTCCGATCCGATTTCGCGGCGGTCGAAATCCTCGACGACCCAAAGCGACCCGGCCGATCCGTCCGGTTTCCAAGCGTAATAGGCATCCGGATCAGCGATCGCGTCGTCCTGAAGCAGCCAGGAAAACGAGTTGAGCCAAAGGCGGTAATTGTCGCCGTAATTGAGGAACGTGTCGGACATCATGTTCTGGTCCCCGACGATCACGATCCGCCCTTTTCCGAACGATTTTGCCAAAACGACGCCGAGTCGGCCCGACGGTTCGTCCGGGTCTTGGGTGAAATTGCCGTAAAATCCCTGCCCCACGTTTTCCATGTACGGCGGGCAGATGAGCTTGTCCGGCCAGGAATCCTCGCTGCTCCAGGCGACGGCGTATCGCGGATCGACCTCCCCGCCGGTTTGGATACCGAGAAATCGCACGTCCCTGGTAATCGGGTGCGAATCGAATCGGGAAACGCATATCCAACCGGGACCGTTGCCCAGAACGTTGTTATATCGATCGCACACGGTCGTTTTTTTCGCCTCAATCTCCAGCTCGGTCAGCAGCGGCTCCAGAATGTGAGCGTGCGAATAACAGTTGCTGTGATCCGTGACGAGAAACAGGCCGCCTCCCTGATCGAGAAAATGAACGATCGCCTGAATTTCGGAAACCAAAAACGCCCGGCAGTTCGCCGAAACGAGATTGATCATCAAGACTTTATAACCGGCGAGCAGCTCTTTCGTGATCTTCCCTTCGGTCAAACGATCACAGCGGACTCCCCGGGATTTCAGGTATTCGATTCCGAATCGGCTTCCGGAAATGTGGTGGTATTCGTAGTTGTCTTTCCTGAGACCGATATCGGAGTAATCGTGACAATGGACGACGTCGAGGAGAATTCCCGACGGTTCCTCCCCACGAAGAGGAAAATGCGAGCCGAAGATCCAAAGAAAGAATAGCGGTAAAATCGGCAAAATCCCTTTTGTTGTCACAGTCGCTCCTTTGTCCACGATTTTTTGGTATTCAGGGGAAAAATCTTTTCAAAACGGGGATTATATACTATGATTCACTCAAGGAGAAGAGGAAAATCCTTTCTCCCGTTATCGATTTCCCCGTTTCATCCTGAGAGAAAGAGAGAGACCCGATGTCCGATATTATGGAACAAGCCGCCGCGTCGTCCGACCAGGCCGTTGCCGCCAAAGACGGCGTTTTTGCGGAAGAAGTCGAAGATACGTTGAAAGATATGTACTTGTCGTTCCGGTTGGGAGACGAAGATTATTGCTTGGAAATCCGACACGTTACGGAAATCGTCGGCATCCAGAAAGT
>JAVBTU010000207.1:0-6984 GCA_031556015.1 Thermoguttaceae bacterium | reverse complement strand
AGAAGATGAAGACGAAGAGGATTTCTACGATTACTGGGAAGACGAAGACGACATCGTCGAAATGGTCCCGAAACCGAAAAAAAGTAAAACGAAGAAAAAGGGAAAGTAGTCAGGAGTCAGTCAAGAAGGATATCGAATTCGTAATTCATAATTCATAATTCATATTTCATGCTCTCTTCTCTTCGTTGGAAAAAGTTTCCCGTTCTCGATAACGGTTACGTTTGCCTGGTCGACGTCATGGGGGACGACTCTTCGATCGTCCAGGCGGCACGGGTCAGTTACGGCGACGGAACCAAGAAGGTTTCCGACGACCGGACGCTGATTCGCTATCTGATGCGACACCAGCACACCACACCGTTCGAGATGGCGGAAGTCAAGTTGCTCGTACGCGTCCCGATGGATTGCTGGCGTCAATGGATTCGGCATCGGACCGCGTCGGTCAACGAATACAGTACGCGTTATTCCATTGCGATCGACGCCGCCTATTCGACGGAACCGGACGCTTGGCGCGTCCAGGCCCAATCGAACCGGCAAGGAAGCGACGGGTTTCTCGATCCGATGCTCGGCAAAGGACTTACGGAAGGGGAACGCGAGTTTCACGAACAGGCGAGAAATCTGTACGAAGAGCGAATCCGAACCGGCGTCGCCCGGGAACAGGCCCGCAAGGATTTGCCGCTTGCGACGTACACCGAAGCGTACTGGAAGATCGATTTGCACAACTTGTTTCGGTTCCTTTCGCTCCGGATGGAGCCGAAAGCGCAATGGGAAATCGTCCAATACGCGACGACGATCGGACACGAAATCGTCAAACCGCTCTTCCCGGTTGCCTGGGAAGCTTTCGTCGATTACCAGCTCGAATCGATGCGGCTGACGCGGTTGGATCAGGAAGTGATCTCACGACTGAGCCTTGCCGGGCAGGTTCCCGCGACAACGGAGCAATTCCTTGCCGCCCAGGATCCCGCTTGGGCGGCCTTGGAACGATGCCGCGAACGGGACGAATGTCTTGAAAAACTGCGGCTGCTTGGGATCGTACGATAATGGAGCCCGCCCGGTGCTTCGTCCAAACTTCATTCCCAACTGACCAGGTCGGCGAATTCGAGTGATTTGGAGCTTTCACGGTAGACGAGCGTGATTTTGCCGAAAAGACGGTTTTGTTGCACGATCGCATACTCGTGCCGGGCCAACTCCAAAACGGCGAGGAAAATCCCGATCATGGTCGTTTTATGCTGTCCCGGCTCGAAAAAAGACGCGAAATCGACTTCCCCTTCCAGTTTCAGTCGCGTGAAAATCCGTTGCATGTGCGTCGAAATCGGCGTATCGTCGTAAATGACCTGATGCTTCGACGTCGGGGCGTTATCCCGAACGATCCGACCGAATGCGCTGACCAAATCCCAAAGTTCGACTTCACGGATCGGTTCGTCGGCCCACGACTTGGGACGCTTCGGCAAGTCGTTTTCCAATCGCGGAAATTGAAGCTGCCATTTGCGACCCCGCTGCTCCAAATCCTGCGCGGCGTCGTAATATTCTTTGTACGCCAGCAATTGTCGAACGAGTTCCTTGCGGGGATCCTCGATTTCCTCCTCGATCATTTCTTCCCCGGGAAGGATTTCCAGCGACTTGATCTCGATGAGCGTACTGGCCATGACAAGAAAATCCCCCACCGCATTGACGTCGATCTGCTCCAAGACGGCAATGTAGTCGAGATACTGTTCCGTGATCAACGACATCGGGATGTTCAAAATATCGAGTTCGTGTTTACGAACCAGATACAGCAACAAGTCGAGCGGTCCCCGGAATATGTTCAGATCGATATGAAAGACCTGTTCGGACATGGATGGTTTAGTCAAGACGCAGACTCCGCGCCGGGCGAATCATACGAATTATCCCCCGGCAAATCAAGGGGAAAAAATGGATGAAAGACGACGGACGGCAGACGGCAGAGGACAGAGAGAGAATCGCTCTGCAAATTATTTCTGCGGTCTGTAGTCTGCCGTCTGCCACCTGTCCTCTATCCTCTGCCTTTTGCGTCAACGCAATTCTTTCGCCGCGAAATCGAGCAGCGTTTCGTCTTTCGTCGTCGCGAAGATGATCGTGGACAGTTGTGATTTCAGTTTTTCGCTCAAACCGTCGTCGATGCTTTCGAATTCCTTGAGCGTTTCCGGTACGATGATACGAAAATCCTGTCCGACGCTGTCCGTCTTCGGATTCGCCGTCGGCAGCTCCTCTTTCGCAAGCTGAACGAGTTCCCGGATCACGACTTCGGCGTACGCTTTTTTCTCCGCGGGCGGCAGATTTTTCAAATGCTCCATCATGAGCCAACGGACGGTATCACGACGAATGGAGTAGAAATCGTACTGAAACGGATGGTTCGGGTAGTCCTTCTTCCACTGGAGAATTTCGTCGCAAAGCGGTTTGCAAACGACTTCCGGCCGTAACGAAGGATCACAATCCATCTGAAACGCAAGCTCCATCCAACGAGCTTTGGTTTTCGTCAAGAGAATTCGGAAGCGAATTTCCGGCGAAACGTCGGTGAAATCGGGAAAATCGATGAAAAACGGGAAAACCCGCTTCCAATAAGCATTCGCATCTTGATGTGTCCGGATCGCTTGATAAGTGTAGTTATTGAAAGGATTGTTCATCCCATCGTCACAGATTTCAAAAAGAGTCAGCAATTCCTTTTCCGGAGAAGGTTTATCCCGAGCCGCGAGAAAAACGTTCCGATTGTTTTTCTCGGCGTCCCAGCGATCCTGATTCGCTTGAATCGTCGTTTGCAGGGCCGAAATTTCTTTCGCTTTCGCCGGGAACATTTTTTTCAACTTGGCGCAAAGAGCGGCATCAAATCCATTGTTTTGCAGCCGAACGACTTTTCCCTGCGAATCGATCAAGAAGAGACAAAATTCTTCTCCCGGATAAAGATAGGGATTCGACAGTCCGAAATTCGAGGTCCAACAGTGGTGGGAATCATAAAAAATCGATTTCACGATGATTCCAGGAAACTCTGCGACTTCCTCGGCAGTGATCGGACGGTCTTGACTGTAAGGAGACATTCCCATTCCGGCTGCTGTGGAAGCGGCGTAATCTCTTTGCACCTTAACCATCTCAAATCCCTCGGGATGAAGCAGCTTGTAAAGTTCATTTGAAATATTCCGGGTCGTATCACTCATCTTGCTTTCGAACGCGACGATCAACACCGGTTTCCCTCGAAATTGTTTCAGATCGATAGCATTCTCTGCAATGTCGACTCCGCTGATATCCAATTCGTTGCCTAGCAACCGGGTCCGACGGATCGTGCCATAAATTTCGTCGGTAAATGGTCCTTCCGGATTCTCTATGCTTTTATCGGGATCAAGGCCCAACTTTTCCGCGGCATACTGGACGAAACCGCGCGTCGTGTCCGGATCGAAAATGTCCGCAACGGGACCAATCAGTGATCGCTCGATGACATTTCGCAAAAAGACGCTTTGGTAAGACGCACTCTTGCGAGGGTGATACTTGTCGCGGATGTTAACGTATTTTTCGCAAAGATTTTCAAAGGCGGTCCGTAGCGTATCTTTTTCATCAAACTTCAAATTTTTTTCTTCAAGTGCAAGAAGGCGACACCACTCAAAATCGGGAAGATAATCATGGTTTGCACGGGATTCGTCTGAAATTCGCCGGAGGAAATCGGACATTTTTTCAACGTATTCGCTTCGATCACCACCGTACTTGAATTTCACACCCCATTTCATTTTTTCGATCGCCGAATCTCGTTCCTCTTTCGAAAGATTTTCTTTCTTCAAAGTCGCGTCCGCTTCGGCGATGAATTTTTCGCCGAGCGATTGCACTTCCTTGAGAAACGCTTCCGGCTCTTGCGGCAGTTTTTCGAGCGGGACGTATTCGCGTTTTTCCTTCGGTTTTACATTTTCGGCGCCGTCGGCTTCGGGTTTGCTTTTTGACACCACTCGGTCGGTGATCGTTCCGGCGACGATCAACAACAGCAGCGACGCGGCGAGGATTTTCCAGCGGAGTTTCCAGGTTCCGATGCGGCGGATCATTTCGATTCTCCTTTTCAAATTATTGCCCGACTCGGAAATGCCGACCAGGCCGGGTGTTTGCAGGCGGGGTAAGCGGCGGGACTGCCGTACGATATCGACCAAAGCGTTTCCGTAGCCGGGCCGTTGCGATGCGTCGAGCGTTTGAAGCGCGAGCAGGTCGCACGCTTCTTCCCGGTCCGCGTTCATCCGGCGAATCGCAAGCCAAAGCAGCACGTTGAACCAATGCACGATCAGCAGCAGACTCATCAACCAACTCGTCGCGACGTCCCGGCGTTTATCGTGCGCAAGTTCATGCAGGAACACCGTTTGCAACTGCTCCTCGGACGAGTTTTTGGACATTTCCGACGGCAACAGCAGATGAGGCCGAACCATGCCGAGCAGAAACGGGGACCGGATTTCCTCGGACCACGCCAGTCGCGGCGGTTTGGAGACGTTCATTTGGCAGTACGCCTCCCGATAAATCGTGAGAATACGTTCGTCATGCACCGGCACGCTTTTCCGAATCCAGCGGCGGCAGACGAAAATCTGCCGCATGAAAACTGACACCATTGCGAAACAACCGGCAAGCCAAACGACGCAAAACAGATTTGACGCCGTCCAGCGAACGGTGGTTTTCGCGGCAATCGGAGCAAAAATCGCCTCAACGATCTCCGGTTGTGCAGCCGGTTGCGTTGTCGACGTTTCGGAAACTTCCAGAGCGGGAAGACTCATCGCGACGCCGCTCCGCTCTTGCGAATACGGCCAATCGTACGGCAGCTGCGGCATTTCGGATTGCGGCGGCAGGGCGTTGTAGACGCTGACCGTCGACGGAATCGAAACGTAAAAGAGTAGCGTCAGTGGAACCGCGAACCACAGCCCGTGTCTCAGTCGCGGTGAAAGCCGATTGCCGAGTAAAAATCGAACGACGAAAATCGCGACGATCAAAACGGACGCCTTGAACGATCGGGCAATCACGAAATAAAAAAGCGGCGTCATGGTTTCGGGAGGGGTTGGTTGACAAGTTTGCGGATTTGTTCCAATTCTTCCTCGGAAATGTCGCCCGATTCGATGCAACTGGCGAGCATCGACTCGACGGTTCCGCCGAAAAATCGCGACAGAAAATTGCGACGCTCCGCCCGGACGATTTCCCGTTCGCCCAGGAGCGGCTCGAAATGGAGAAGCTCGTACCCTGCGGCGATTCGCATTTCGGCGGAAACCGCGTTTTTGGCGACGAGACGATTGATATACGTGCGGATCGTTTTCGGCTTCCAATCGGAAACGCCGTCCAGCGCACGAACGATCTCCGCCGCGTTGAGCGGCCGCTTCGCGTCCCAAAGGACACGCATAATTTCCCATTCCGACGGGGAGATTTGAACCGGAATTTTTTCGGTCATTGGATTTTCGTGTAGTCTTGTAGATTTCTTACGTGATCTTATTTAGCATAGATGTAATCCCTTGTCAACCCCATTTGCCCATGTCTCAACGGACGTTGCACTGGTTTCTACTCTATCACTTCACCATTTTCCTAATTCCAGGCATAATACTTATAAACCCCGAAGAGAGAAAATATTTTTTCGATATTGTCGCGCAGCGGTCTATGGTTTATGTCAAATTATGGTTTATAATGGGAGGCGGTCGGGCTTTTGAGTACGCTGTTACCCGCTTCTCTTTTCGCCAGAGGCGGTCGAAGCGATCAGGCAAAAACGAATTTTAAGGACTGTGTAATATGTCGAACGATCAGGTCAATTATCCGTTTGTCGAACGTCGTGGGATGAATCCGCAGGGCGGGCCGCCTCCGGGAGCGGAAAGAAGGCAATTTTCGAATTGTTACGACGGGCTCTCTCCCGACGCGCAGGAATTGGCCGGAGCGATCGACGAGTATAAGCTCAAAAATCGACGCCGCTTTATCACCTACGAAGAAATGCTGAGCGTCATCGTCGGCTTGGGATACCACAAATAAGAGCCGGCCCGGTTTACGCGATCCGTTCCAAGAGGGACACCGAACCGACATCCAGAAAAAGCGTGCAGTCCGGGTGTTTTTGCAAAATGGAAGCCGGGACTTTCGGGGACACGTCGCCGTAAACCGTGTCCCGTACCGCTTCCGCTTTCCGAAGGTCCGGGACCGTACAAACAATCTGTTTCGCCCGGAGTATCTCGCGGCAACTCATCGAAATCGCTTTTCGAGGAACTTCTTCCAAGGTCGCGAACCAGCCTTCTCCGAGTTGCTGTCTTCGGCACTTTTCATCCAATTCAACGACCAGAAACGGCTCTTCCGTTTCGAAATTCGCGGGGGGATCGTTGAACGCAAGATGCCCGTTTTCGCCGATTCCGACGCACGCAACCGTGATTTCGCGGCTGCGGATTATGTCCCCCATCCGTTGACATTCCGCAACCGGATCCGACGCTTCGCCGCTAATTTCGTGGAACGCGCCGAGGTTCGAGACTTTTTCGACGAACCGCTCCCGGAGATACTTTCGAAAACTCGCCGGATGAGTCGACGGAAGTCCGATGTACTCGTCCAAATGAAAGACTTCCACTTTCGACCAGTCGATCGACTTCACGGCGGTCAACGCGGAAAGCATCTCGAACTGACTCGCTCCGGTCGCGAGGATGATCGAAGCGTGGTTCTTTGCGTCGAGCGCATCAAGAATCGCCGTCGCCGTAAGCGAAGCCGCCGCGAGTCCTAAAGCCTGTTTGTCGTTGAAGCGAGAGATAAACATTGGGAGGAGTCAGGTGTCAGCTGTCAGGTATCAGTAGTCAGTAGTCAGTAGTCAGTAGTCAGTAGTCAGTAGTCGGTTGTCGGTAGTCAGCAAATGCGAAAGCAACCCTTCTACCTTTCTACCCTTCTACCTTTCCCTTACAGCTCTATCGTTGCCCGGATCGGATAATGGTCGCTCGGGTATTTGCCGTTGCGGTCGACGCGGATGATTTCCGCTTCAGTCGCTTTCAGATCCGGCGTGATGAAAATGTA
>JAVBTU010000507.1:0-5425 GCA_031556015.1 Thermoguttaceae bacterium | reverse complement strand
GAGCGATTTGAAGCTGAGTTCGGGCGTTCTGAGCGGTTTTGATATTTTTATCCTCGATTCGGCGAACGATCTGCTCGAAACAACCGGCAATAAGTTGAGATTCCGTAACGAGACTTTTGCTCTTGACCAGGATCGGCGTTTGCGTTTGAACCCAGACCTCCAGCGATGTTATGGGCGGTTTTGGTGTAGGTTTCGGGCTGGGATTCGGTATCACATCCTCTTCACCATTGATGAAGGTTTTGAGGAGCAGCACAGGCTTCCCGTCGACGACGATTCCGGCAACGACGGTATAATTGCCTTGTAGCGGACTCGCGAAATAGAGTTTCGAGGAATCGGTGTCGATTTTGTACGAATCGACCGCCGCTTGCGGCGAAACGATATTCCACGAGGCTTCCTGGGGGGGAATGATTTCAAACGATGCCAGCGTTCCCGGTGAAGTCCGGTCCGGGCCGGCCAGTTCCTGTGCGGTACCGTTGACACCGAACAGAAGAATGAGAAGAGTCAATAATGGCGTTTTCATGGCGATTGGAAAAAATGAAAGAATCATTCGGAGATCGGAGCGTTTCACGGTAATATCGATTCTTGAAGACGCTTCGTCTCCGAAAGAATTCTTCCTCAGGTTGTTATTTGTTCTTGATGGCGTTGATCATCGAAATAATCTGGGAAACGAGTGAGATGATGACGACCGGATTGATCGCTTCCGGATATTCGGCGTGATCGGGAACCGTGTTTTCGCAGAGTTCCAAAATGGTGTCTTCATCCGCCGACTCGAACACGATTTCCGCCGTGCGAAGTTGGTTGAGAATCAGGTTGTAGACGTAGCTGAACAACGCGTCGTTGTTCAAAACGAACTGCAGATGTTTCAATAGGGCGTCGTCGAGTTTGATCTTGTTGGACGCAGCCAGCGGCTTGATGCCATTGATCAGATCGAGCAGGAATTTTTTGGCGGACTCCTTGTCTTCCAACGCAAACGGTTTCAAAACGATTTGTGCGGCGAGTTTCAGAAAGTCGAACATAGTGATTTCTCCGTATGAGGGTGCGTTTGTGGTTGCATTTCCCCGAGGAATTGCAGGAATTGTTCCCGCCAATCGGGGAGCGAGTAGGGAAAGGTGGTGTTGAATTTCGTCGGATCGAGAACGGAATATTTCGGTCGGGTCGCGGTCGCGCCGTACTCTTTCGAGCTGACCGAGGCCGGAAGCGCCATCTCGACCCCCCAAAGGTCGTTGATCTTCTCGAAAATCTGTCGCGCGAATTCATGCCAGGTTGTCTGGCCGCTTCCGGAAAGGTGATACGTGCCCCAAGGAGTTTTTTCACCCCTAAGCAGCATCTCAATGACTCCGACGACCGCTTCGGCGACCAGCGGCGTCCAGTTGGGCGAGACGATTTGATCGTTCACGACGCGAAGTGCGGTACCATTGCGGGTTCCCCGCAGCATGGTCGTATAAAAGTTTTTACGACGCACGCCGTACAGCCCCGAAAGCCGGAAAATCAGGTGCTGATCCAAAATGTTCCGGACCCGAACCTCCCCTTCGAGCTTCGTCCAGCCGTAATAACCGATCGGGTTCGGCTTGTCCTCTTCCGTATAAGGCACAACCTGTCTACAAGGCAAGCGCCCAACGGAAGCGAAACTGCTCTCTCGGTGCGGTAGCACCATCTGCGGTGAAGCGGCACGCTTCCCCGAGAAGATGTAATCGGTGGAAAAGTGGATCATTGGGATCCCGCGAAAATCCGCTTCCGCCGCGAGGACCGCCGCCGCTTCCGAATTGACGGCGTCGGCGACGAACGGTTCGAGTTCCGCCTTGTCGACGTCGGTGTACGCCGCCGCATTCACGATCAGGTCGAGCTTGGGAAGCTGCCGGAGCGTTCGGAACGAAAATCGTGAATCGAGAAAATCGATATCTTCCCGGCCGATCGCGAGGATTTCATGGTCCCGCTCCAGCTGCCGGTGAAGTTCCCAGCCGAGTTGTCCGTTTTTACCGGTTAAAAGTATTCGCATGATTTGTCGGTTCTCCTTTCGCGTGAATTTCCCAAACTTTTCAACAAACGGCGCACTTTTTTTCCCGTTCCGCTATGACCTGTTCATATCGGTGTTGTTCCGCCGGACGTAGGTTCAGACCGAGAACAGGGAGTTCTTCGTGCGGCAGCGCGATTTTGTACAAAGCATTACAGACATCGGGATTGAAACCGGATTGACAGTATTTCAGGTACTCGCACGGCCGATCGAAGCGAAAGCAATTCGCCGTGTTGAGGAGCCAACGACCACGACGTCGCGAGCCGAGATACTGCTGGGTGATTTCCCAGATTTCCTCCCGAAGAAGCAACATTCGCTCCTCGGGAAATCGAAGAATGACACGTTGAAATGCGTCCGATTTTCGGTACCATTCGTGGAGTCGGACTGAAAACTCTTCGTCCGTTTCCGGCATTTGACGCTGGGCGGTACTTTTTCCGGATTTGTTTTTCGCCGCCAATTCTTGATACCGGATCTGGTATTCCTCCTCGCTCTCCCCTTCTTTTTGTTGGAGCCGGGATTTCAAAAGAATGTTGTAAATGATCCCGACAATCGGATAGCCCGACTGCCGCAGGTAATAACAGTACAGAGCCGACTGCGTGTCGGTCCAGAGTTTGTCGGGATCAAGCTCTTCCGCACACGAAGCGGTGCGATGTTCGAGCAAAAAAAGTTCGTCGCCGATGCGAACGATTCCATTCGCTTTTCCCGCCATCCGGAAGGTTCGCGATTCGCAACCGGTTTTCGGATTCCGTATCGGGCCGGAAAATTCGAGATCAAGCTCGATGATTTGAAAATCCTCTTTCGCGTAACGATCCGCGTAACCTTCGATCATCGCCAAGGCCAAAAGCCGAAGACGTTTCGATTCCGAATCTTGACCGGGAAAGGAGTATTCGATATATTGTTTGACGAATTCCAGATTGTGCTCGGACCTGTACCAATGTGTCAAAGCTTTGTGGATGATCTGACCGAAGTACTTGGCGTCGGTTCGATGTTGGGCTTTGAGGTGATCCTCGAATCGTAGTTTGTATTTCCTCGGGCAACTTCGAAAAGTGGCCAAAGCGGAGTAGGTCAGCAGGCTCTTCTGTATTATTTGGCGGCTCATGATAACTTGCTGGTGAAGTGGTGATGATTTGTTCCGGCGTAATTCACTCACGCCTACACCTACCAAGGCAGTAACAGATAAATGCCAAAAAAAATTAAGTGTTACTCCGTAACTCCTTTTTCATAAAGGGGATAAAATTTTTGTTAGAAAACAGAACAGTAACAGATAAACAGGCCAAGTGTTACAAGACATCTGTCTTAATCAAGAAATCATCAAAAAAAACGCCGCATAAATCACTATACTAATGATCTATGCGGCGTCAAAAAACGGATCGTTTACGCACTTACTTGGCGATGTATTTCAAGTCAAGTGCTTGCTCCCACAAAATCCTCAGCAGCTTGGCTTGCGGGTCTTTGAGGCAACGGCTCACATCCATTTTGCTCATTCCGGTCAGCTTTGCCAATTCCTCCTGCGTCGGCCTTGGCAACAATTCGATATTGCCGTGCTCCGCTGTGGCCAGGGCATGAGCGCGAGCGGACCTTATAAAGCGTTCCATCTCTTTCACCAATTTTTCAATATTGATGGCTCGGTCGGCTCGTCGAGGATTTTGTGTGACTGGAGGTTGCTTGGCCGGGGGCTCCAATTCCGGAAGCGAGCCAAAGTAATCCATAACCTGCGGCAAGTCCAAAATCAGGTTCCCCGACTCGTCCAGATTCGCGACTTTTTCGAGCGAGAAGCATTGGCCGGCGTAGTCATACACGAGATTTTCGCAAGCGATATTGTTTCCGCAAATGACGATCGGATGGGCGAACCTGGCGAATTCCGCGAGGATACCGCGTTTTTCCTCCTTCCAAAACCGTCGCAAATAAAAAATCGTCCAGCCCTTCTTGGTCCCCAGTTTCCAAACGAGGTCCGGAATGACCGGCAGAACGGGGCTTGGAATTTCCAAAGCGACGGCCAGTTTCTCCACGATAGCGTCAATCTGGATCGTCCACGTTCGGAGTTTTAAGGGATCGATTTTCTCGGGACCGCACATGGAACAGCACCGCATACAGACGTCTTTCCCGTTTTTTCCCGGAAGCCAGACGATCTCCGCCGACCCGTTGCACTCTTCACAAAACAGACCGCTTCGCAACGGACCGGGAACCAAAATCCCGGCCTTTTCCCACGCGGCCCAAGGTTGAAGATTTGCGTCTTCAGCATAAGCCGTCTTATTGTCTTGTACCGTGGAGTGAAGTAAGTTGGTGAGGTTCGGTTTCATGAGTCATTCTCCATTCATTGAGATATTTGTTGATGATTCGGACATACTTGGGATTTTTTCCCTGGAGTGTGTTACGATTCGGAACGGCAATTTCAAAGGTCAGGGAACCACGGCGCCTTCCTTCCAGCACCCGGAAAAGAAATTGCAGTTTGACGAAGACGACTTCGGCGGTTTCCAGTGAAAGGATATTTTCGTTCAATGTCTTTCTGATCCACGCGATAAAATTGGGCTCCTTGCTTGAACTGTACTTGATTCCATTGCCACAGTCCCAGCGAAATTGGAGCTCCTTGACCAACACTTCGATGTTGTCCAAAGGGTCGACGGAAAGTGAGAATCGCGGATTTTTGAACATGGAAAGATCGTAGGGATACTGCCGTGGCAGTTCGATTTGCTCGTCAAAAACGGTTGCGATAAAAATGTCTTCCAATTCGTATCGGGTTTGAAAAGTGCCTTGAACATGGATTTCAAGCGATCCTTCATTCATGTCGTAGGCATAAACGATCTCGAAAGTGGGTCGCGTTTTTTGAGAAACGAGCTCCCCCGCCGTATCGTGAATGAGGGCGTTTTGTACGTAATCGTCCACATATACGTGAAAATAGTACATACAATCGCCATAGTGCCGCATCTCGACGGTACATCGGTGTCCCCGTCCCTGAGTTGCGAGAAAAAAGCCTTGCAGCTCGTTTTCCAAGGTTTCCTTGACGATTAGGCTCCATTTCGGCTCTTCCTTCGGGAGCCCGATTCTTTTCCCCCACCATGCGGCGTTTTCGACTTGGTGCATCGATTTCGCATAGTCGAACAATTCGCGGTGGTGAATCCAGACCCAGATCGCTTTGTTGATAAGCGGAACCCGTTTGGTAAAATGAACCGACCAATCGGAGATTCCCCGTTCTTTTGCCGCTTTCTGGAACGCTTCCATACCACGATAGGACGCCATTTCGTGGATTTCGCGAAGTGTACCCTCCACGAGAAGCTGGGATTCGTCCGGAAGTTCGAAAAGAAGGCCGAGCAGCGGTTTGGTCTCGCCCGGTTTGAGATACTCCCAGGGAATTTCAGTCGTATCGATATTCATTCGAGCAAAAAAAACACGAAGCAAACTCAGCGAAGTCTGCCG
>JAVBTU010000308.1:0-5349 GCA_031556015.1 Thermoguttaceae bacterium | reverse complement strand
CTTCGGCCCTTTGTCTGAGGTTTTGCGGGGGATTGAATCGTTGTGAGCCGGTCGCGGTCGCTCGGTCTTCGTTCGTCGTTCAAGCTTTAACCGACGTTTGGCGGTCAGGGTTGATCGTTCCCAAACTTCGAAGCATCTCCTTCCACGCCTTGTCGTCTTTCGTGCCCGGCGTCGCTTTTTTTGCTTGGTCGGACCTTGTTTTCCAGTTCTCGACAAACGCTTTAAGCTCGGAATTGGACCAGCCGAGTTGCCGGAGTAGTTCCGGATCCGGCTCCTTCTTTCCCATTTCCTCCTCTAGGTATTTCAGCGCGAGCGAAGTCTGCTTTTCCTTGAAATCGAGATTCGGATCGCTCGGCGGGCTCTGCTCCGGATTGTCGCCGAGCGGGTCCAGCGAAGTATTGCCTGTTCCGCCGCTTTGACGGCCCGGTTGCCCTCCGGACGTGTTGCCCCCGGATTGCTGCCCTTGGCCGGGCATTTCTCCTCCTCCTTCCCCTCCTCCTTCCGCAGATTGTCCGCCATCGGGTTGTCCTTCTCCGGTTTGTTGTCCACCGTCGCCGGGTTGTTCGCCTTCGCCGGGTTGCTCACCAGCACCGGGTTGTTTTTCGCCGCCTTGCTGCTGTTGGCCGGGTTCTGTTCCGGGGGCTGAAGCCCCCGGCTCTTTAGTGCTGGGATCGGCGTTGGAATCGGCGCCGGGGTCCGGGTCGGGATCGGGCGCCGTTGCGTTTTTCTGCGTCGGATCGTTTACGATCGGTTTGTCGGGGTCGGCTTTTTCCTTCTTCGCATTCGGATTGTCGTCGGCGGTTTTGAGTACCTCTTTCTTCGGAAGTCCGTCGCGGTCTTTGATTGTTTCCTTCGGCATTTCCTTTGGAGTTGTTCCCTGATCGGAAAACCCGTCCTTGTTCGGATCGAGATCGTCGGACGGAATGCTTTTTCCGCCGGGCTTGTTCGGGTCGACTTCTTTTCCCTTTTTCTTCATTTGCTCCAGGACCTTTTCGAACACGTCCCCCGGCTGGGAATCGGGATCCAGCGGCGAATCTCCGTTTTTCGGCGCACCTTTTTGCCCGCCATTTTTTCCGTTCGTTTGATTTCCTTGAGGTTGCCCGGAATCCGGAGTTCCGTCGCCGGACGCCCCTTGCGAGTCGCCGTTTTGCGATGGATCTTTTGGAGAGCCGGATTCGCCGCCCATTTCACCACCGGCCTGGTCGGACTTGTTTTGCTGATCCGCTCCGTCGGACTTTCCGCCGGCTCCTTGTTGCGGACCGGAAGATTCGCCCGAATCGGATTGCTCCTGCTCGCCGGACTGCTGTTTTTCCGACTGGTTGCCGTTTTTTTTCCCTTGTTGCTTGTCGTTTTGGGAACCTTTTTGGTTTTGAGGCGCGTTGGGTTCACCTTTTTCGTTTTGCTTTTGATCGTCGTTGTTCGACTTTTGTTCCTGTTTGTTCTGTTCTTTCCGTTGCGGTTGGTCGGGTTGCTCTTTTCCGTTTTGTTTTTGGTCCGGTTGTCCTTTGTCGTCTTTACCTTGATCCTGCTTGTTCGGGGAATCGTCTTTGCCGTTTTCCTTTTCCGACTTTTCGCCGTTTTTTCCCTCGCTTTTCTCGTCCCGCAGTTCGGAATCGTCCTTGGCTGTTTTCGAATCGTTTTCTTCCGTCTTCTGCTTCTGGGAATCTTTTTCCTGTTCGCCTTCTTCGGTTTGGTCCGGCTTTTTGTCCTCCTGTTCTTTTTGATTCTGCTGTTCGTCCTGAGCTTGTTGTTTCTTTTGCTCTTCGTTGGCGTCTTTTCGGTCGGCGCCCGGCTTGGGAGGATCGACGATAAACGATAATCGTTCCGTAACCGCGGTATTCCCCTTTGGCAAAAGCGTATCGACCGCTTCGGCCCAGTATTCCACGGCGTCCCCGACTTCGAGTCGGAGCGAGTCCGGTTTGATTGACCCGCCGACGTTCACGACGCCTCCGTATTTCGTCGGACCGGTTGCCGGAGAGCCGGGGAGCAGTTCCAGTGAGGGGAGCGTTTTGCCCGTCGTTTCGAAATGGATGCGAATGTTGCGCAACCCGAAATCGGCGTCCTCGGCGGACACGCGGACTTCCGTGAAACCAGTTTGCGGAATCTTCAACGGGTCGTTCGGCGGATCGATCCAGGAGATTTTCGGCGGTTTATCCTTGAGCATCTCGATTCGATAAACGCTCGGATTGCGATTCGAGTTGCGTTCCGCGTCGTATCCGCGAAGAACATAGGTCTGATATTCCGGCTTGTTCGGATCGTTTGCCAACGAATTGAGATAAAACGAAAAGGTCGCCGACTTGGCGTCTTTCGAATTGATCACGAGCGGTTTTCCGTCTTTTTCCTCACCGTTGGGGACGAACGCGGCGGACTTGAGCGGGAAGTTCGACTTCGCCGTGATCAACACCTGCGTTCCTTCGACAGCCCGAATATCGCCGGTTCCCTGGACGGTTTGGTCCGCGACGCCGGTGTACGCCGGGTATTTGTACGTCAACGACTGCACCTCGAAAATCCGCGGCGATTGCACCTCGAAACGATAAACGGAACTCCGTTCGTCCCCGACGCCGATTTGATACGTCATTCCCTGCTCGAATCCGGTCTTGCCCGGCGGAAAACGACATTCGTATCGAAATTCCCCTTCCGGAATCAGCATCGGAACGATCTGGTCGACGAGCCTTCCGTCGTCGGTCGAGTAGTAAAGATAAACCGGGTTCTTTCGGACGCCGTCGATATGGGCCGAGATCGTCGTCGTTTCCCCTTGGGGAACGGTCGCGTTTCCCGGCGTGATGTCGATGAACCGGACCCGGGTCGGCGTCGAAATGTTCGCAAACGGCATCGCGAGCCGCGCAAAGGAGCTGAGAGGGTTCTTTGGCGAAAAGAGCGTATAAAGACAAAGAACGACGACCAGCGCGACCAACCCGATTCCCCAGCGGATGATCGGGGCGTGATCGACGACCATCTCGTTCGGTACTTCGTCCAGATCGCGAACCGTTTTGGTCGCGACGCCGTCGAGCATACGGGTCTGATACGGATTCTGCGGCGTACCGGTCGGACGCTGCTCTTGATCCCGGCGGAGCAGGAGCCAGTTGATGAGCGTGTTTTTCATCGAGGGACGGTGTTCCTCGAGAATTTTCGCCGCATAGAGCGGGTTGATGGAATATCGCAGCAAGGGAACAAGCCGCAAAACGGCGTAAAGACACGCCGAGACCAGTCCTCCGAAAAACAGGAGTTGACGCCAGAATATCGAAACGCCCCCCTTGAAAACCCAGTGATCCAAAAGCGCAAAGAGAAAAAAATACGCAATCGTACAGGTCAACAGGATGGTCAACGTCAAAAAAACGTCCCGCTGTTTGACTTGTCGACAGGTTTTCTTCACCCGCCGCTCGATCCGATCGGTTTTCGTCGGCTGTTTATAATCGACATAACTCATCGCTTCACCCGTTTGTTATACTCCACACCGCCATAAATGGTGATGCTTTGCCCTGTCGATAAACCGTAGGAACGCCCAAACAAACGGAGTACCGGTAAAAGAGAAAAATCACTTTTTTGACATTGAATGGTATAGCGGCACTTTCGCCTTGCCCATTATACCCTATCGACATGAAAACGCAAAAGATCGGATCCGGAAAGTTGACGTTGGGTGCGCGGAAATTTGGTTGAGTGTTGGGGGAAAATAAACCATTGCGTCATGCGGGAGATCTCGCGAAAAAGGGGCATTGGTTCGGCATGAATCCGTAAGGAACAAAGTCTTGAAAGGACGCAATGTCTCTAACCCTCGGCGTAACCCTCGCTGTACCACACAAGTCGTCGGACAGATTCGAAAAGCCTTATTTTCACCTTATTTTGTTTGATAAAACAACCTCAGTAGCCGAAATTCGACAAGAAAAAAGACCTTATTCACGCCCTTGGAATGAGATTGCATGATATCCAGAAAGTAATCCCCCCGTCGTAACGCGGAAAAACACAAAAAGATCTCTCGTAAGCTCTACTCAAAACGGTCTGAAATTGCCCTTTTATGATCTGCGACAATTTGCTACGATTCTTTTCCAACCGACTCCTGAACGCTTGGAGATTTTTTGATCTTGGTCGGTGGTCGGCAAATAAATTCGAAACTCATAATTCATGCGATGCTTCGCTCTCACCCAGGGCGATCCTGCTGGGATCGGACCTGAAATTATCGTTGCCGGTTGGAAAGAAATCGTTGCGGCAACACCGACCGCTCCGATCGTGCTTGGACACCCGGAGATTCTGCGTCGTGCGGCGAAACTACGCAATGTCGATCTTGAAGTCGTGGAAATCGACGAAATTGGCGTAAACGTGCCTGTCGGCGTTCTGCCCTGCCTGAAAGTCGTCGACGATTCCGCCGTCGATGTCGCATACGGTCACGTCGACGCCCGAGCCGGGAAAGCCGCTTACGATGCGATCGACGCGGCGATCACACTCGCCAAGTCGGGCCGGGTTGCCGGAATTATCACCGCTCCGATTCACAAAGAAGCGATGAACCTTGCCGGATACCATTATCCCGGGCACACGGAAATATTGGCGGAAAAATGCGGCGTCGACGATTTCGCGATGATGCTTTACCTCGGGCCGGGAGAACACTTGAAAGGAAAAGACGGGCTCGCGGTCGTTCACGTTTCGCTTCACACGGCGATGAAAAATGTGTTCGACCAAATCACGGTCGAGTCGGTTCTCCAAAAATCGCGACTGATCCACGATTTTATGTCGAAAATCAAGCGTGCCCGCCCGCGAATCGGCGTCTGTTCGCTCAACCCGCACGCCGGTGAAAACGGTCTGTTCGGCGATGAGGAGATTCGGAGCATTCGCCCCGCCGTCGAACGCGCCCAAGCGGAAGGTCTCGATATCGAAGGGCCGTTCCCGGCGGACACGATCATGGTTCAAGCGAAAAACGGTCGTTTCGACGCCGTTGTCGCGATGTTCCACGACCAGGGACACATCGCCTTGAAACTGCTCGGCATGTATCGGGCGGTCAATATCACGCTCGGGCTGCCGATCATTCGCACCAGCGTTGCGCACGGAACGGCGTTCGATTTAGCCGGAAAAGGGCTCGCCGACCCCGGCAGCCTGATCGAAGCGGTTCGAGTCGCGTTCGCATTGGCGGATCGTTAAATACGCTCGCTTACGCTTCCCGCTCTGGTTTTACGCTCGCTTACGCTTCCCGCTCTGCATGATTACGCTCGCTTACGCTTCCCGCTCTGATTGAAAAATTGCTCTTGATCGAGAAACCGGTTTTCTGTTAGAATACGCCCTTCCTTCACTGGCCGGTCTCGGCGGTGATGAAATAGGAACGGCTTTTTCCGACGCAGGATGCGATAAGGAGGGGCAAGGATG
>JAVBTU010000257.1:0-2971 GCA_031556015.1 Thermoguttaceae bacterium | reverse complement strand
GACTGGACGAACTACGCGACACGATCGTCCGGGTCGCTTCGCAAAACGACCACGAACCGACCGGCTGGAAACTCGACTACGGACTTGCGTTGGAAAACGTACTTCAGGGTTTGACGGAAGAAGTTGCAAAGCGCAAACATTTGATCGAAGACTTTTCTCCCCGTTGGATCGCGATCAAACTCCTCGAAGGGGATCGCGAAGTGCGACGGATCGTCCAGCACCACACGCACGACGAAACCTGGAAGGATCTTCTCGCCTTCGCCGCCGAACGGGTTCGGGAATTCGAACAGAAATACGGCCAATCGCCGCTGAAGACGATTTCCCTGGTGCGCAACGATAACGCCAGTCGTGTCGAAGAGGAATGCCTCGTTCGCATGACGCCGCAAAAACCGCGCGTTTCCGACCGGATCGATCGCGTCGTGTGCCATCCGGTCCGGGGACTGTTTTGCGTTGCGCTGGTGATGTTCTGCACCTTCGAGCTCGCGTTTTTGATTTCCGACGGCTGGCATTGGGTCCCGTGGTACGACGGTGCGCATTGGACGCTCACCACGCCGGTCGTTCCGATTACGACGCTGTTCGACGATTGGCTCCCGACCGCCGCGGATCGCCTGTTCGGCTTGCGCGACGGGCCGGTTCGATCGCTGATCCACGACGGCGTTTTGTCGGGAATCGGCGGCGTGCTTTCGTTCGTTCCGCTGATTTTCACGGTGTTTTTACTCCTTTCGATTTTGGAACAAAGCGGTTTCGTCGCCCGGATCGCGATGGTTCTCGACCGGATCATGCGATGTTTCGGGCTGCATGGGCAGAGCGTGTTGCCGCTGATTCTCGGCGGTGGTCTCGTCGGCGGCTGCGCGGTTCCGGCGATTCTCGCGACGCGAACCATGAAGGAGCCGAAGGAGCGGCTTTTGACGATTCTGGTGATACCGTTTATGAATTGCGGGGCGAAGATTCCCGTCTACGCGCTGCTGATCGCCGCGTTTTTCTCCGCGTGGCAGGGGGTGGTCATGGGAATGCTCGTACTATTGTCCTGGGGGATCGCGTTGGGGAGCGCGTGGCTTTTGAGTCGGACGCTCGTCAAGGGAACCGCGACGCCACTGGTCATGGAATTGCCGGGTTATTTGTTTCCGAGGCCGAATATCGTCCTGGCGAACACGGTCCGCCAAAGCTGGCATTTCGTGCAAAAAGCAGGAACGATCATCCTCGGCGTCAACGTCCTTCTTTGGGCGATGATGTATTTCCCGGAGAATCGCGTCGGGGACGAACGTTCGCACGTCGAGCACTCCTACGCCGGCCGGATCGGCAAGGCGTTGGTTCCCGTGACGCAATGGGCGGGTTTCGACTGGCGGGACAACGTCGCGCTTTTGGGCGGTTTCGCGGCGAAGGAGGTGATCGTCAGTTCCCTGGCGACGCTGCACAGCATCGATGCGGCGAACGACGATTCGCAAACGGAGACTCTTGCGACGAAAATCCAAGGGGAGCCGGACTGGAGTTCCGCCAAGGCGCTGGCGATGATGATTTTCGTTATGGTTTACGCCCCGTGCAGCGCGACGTGCGTGACGATCCGGCGGGAAACGGCGAGTTGGAAATGGACGTTCACGTCGATGGTCTATAGCACCACGCTCGCTTTCCTGCTCGCGGTGCTCGTGTACCAGGCGGGGCGATGGTTGTGAGACGTTAAGCGGCTTTTTTGGCGTGTCGCGGCTTCAGGTTGAACAGGCCGAAAATCTCGTCCTGGCTCATGCCGCCGGACGAATTGAGCCCCCGCGCGCCGGACAGGACCTCTTCGGAGAGTTCCCTTTTGCGTTGGAGCAACTTGTCGATATCCTCCTCGATCGTATCGACCGAAACGAACCGTGACACCGTAACCGGTCCCGTCCCTCCGATCCGATGCGCGCGGTTGATCGCCTGGTCCTCGACCGCCGGATTCCACCAACGGTCGAACAGAAAAACGTAGCCGGCGAATTGCAGATTCAAACCGACGCTCCCCGCTCCGTAGCTCATCAGGATCAGGTGGGCGTCCTTGTCTTCCTTGAATTGTTTGATGACGCCATCCCGCTTCGCCGCGGGAACTTTTCCGTGGAATTCCAACGGACCGAACTGCGTCAATTGCGATTTGAGTCTCCGGAGCGTTTCGACCCATTGGCTGAAAATGATCGCTTTACGACCGCTTTGGGCGACCTCTTCCAAGTCGGCGTGGAGTCGCTCCAACTTCGAACTTTCCCCGGAAAGCGGGTCGAAATTGCAGATTTGCTTGAGCCGGATAATCAACTCGAACACGTTTTGGATCGGGACGAATCCCTCCTCGTCCATTTCCTTGAGTCGTTTGGTACCATGCTCCTTGGCGAGCGTATACGTTTCCCGTTGCTGTGGCGTCAAATCGATGAAACTGTCCCGAACCATCTTCGGGGGCAGCTCCTTGAGGATGTCTTTCGTCCGGCGGAGGATGTGTTCGCCGACGATCGGACTGATTTGCGACGGCTTCAAGCCGGATTCGAGCAGGCCCGGCGAAAGGAATTCGAAAATGCCGACCAGGTCTTCCTGCGAGTTTTCGACCGGCGTTCCGGTCAGAGCCCAACTGCGCCGTCGGGGGATCGCCCGGGCGGCTTCGGCAGTTGCGCTGCCGCGATTTTTGATGCGCTGCGATTCGTCGAGAATCACCAGATCGAACGTTACGCCGCCGCGAATTTCCGGGGAGTCGTAATACTCCATATCCCGGTTGAGCAATTCGTAGTTCGCGATCCGGATCGGAACGTTGTCCAATTGCCAACACCACTTTCGGCGCTCCGGGCTCCCTTCGATCGTCCGGACGGTCAACTCCGGCGCCCAGGCTTCGAACTCCCGTTTCCAAGTCGAAACGAGAGGTTTCGGGCAAACGAACAGAACGTTTTTCACTTCGCCGTCTCTCAGGAGCAAGCGGACAGTCGTAATCGCCTGCATCGTCTTACCGAGCCCCATCTCGTCGGCAAGGATC
>JAVBTU010000325.1:0-6604 GCA_031556015.1 Thermoguttaceae bacterium | reverse complement strand
TCACCGACATGGTTTACGGTTTGTCGAACTTAGAGTTGAGCAGTCCCGGGAACGGCCAGTCGAAATTGCAGATGATCATCCGGCGTCCGACCACGACGCATTCGCACGGCTGGTCTAGCGAACCGTCGGCCCCGTCGGTGTCGCCGTTTTCCCAAATCATCTCGAACGTCGGCTTTTCACCCGCCTTGCCCGGCTTGAACGCCCGGATCGCGTTCTTTTCCGAGTCGTTGATGTAAATCTTATCGGTCCGCTTGTCGTAGAAGATTCCGTCGCAGCAGCCGAACACTTCGCCGCCTTTGTGGATCTTTTCGCACGTCGCTTTGAGGTTCGCATCGAACGTGACCCGATACAGGGCTCCGTCGCCGAAGTTGCCGAAATAGACGGTTCCATCCGGCGTGCAAGTGATTCCATCGGCGCCGCCGTTATCGCCGCGTCCGACGTTATCCGTTTCCTCGATCACGGCCAAATGCGGATCGGTTCCGTTCGGCTTGAGCACGATCGACGGATTGTCGCCGGTTCCCGCTTTCAAGGCTTCTTCTTTGCTGAACACCCAGAGCCCGCCGGCGCCCCACTTCCCTTCCAGGTCGAGGAACGTGTCGGTCACGATCATCTTATCGTTCATCCAGAGGACCGCGTTGGCCAACTTGATTCCCGAAACAACGACTTCGACCTTTCCGGTCGGTTTTTTGCCGTCCATCACGACCCGGACGATCCGCGATTTGTGGTCCTTGTTGAAGAAATACTGGTTGTCGCAAACGTACAGGTGTCCGTCCGGTCCGAAATCGACGCCCATGCAACCGAACTGTCCGGTCTCTTCCAGCGGCGGGAATTCGAGCAGCTTTTCCGGCTGAGCACGACCGCGGAGATTAAACGAGACGAGAAAAGCGCCGTATTTTTTCGGGCCTTCGTTGTTTTCACGTCCGTTGAAGTTCGGGCAGCACATGTAAAGCGTCTGCTCGTCTTCGGAGACGGTCAAGCCGTCCGGGTTGTGGAGGTAATCGGGCAGGTCGCAGTAAATCCGCGGAAATCCTTCGACGGCCGGGAATTTTTTCAGCGTTTCGGCCTGTTCAGGCGTGAGTTGTTGACGGGGACGATTGACTCCCCCTCTGAGAATGCGCTCCCGTCTTTGTTGGCCATACTGCGGCTGCACATCGGCTTTTTGCGGGGCGTCGTAGGACACGAGGGAAATGACGCCGTTGTTTTGGGGCGCAAGACCTGTAACACCGGCAGGGGCGTCGGCGTCGAAATCATCAAGGTCCGGAAAACTGCCGGTCGTTCCGGGAGCGGCGTCGTCGAAAAATTCGCCGCCGGTCGTTCCGGGATAGGCGTCGAGCGGGGAAACGGTTTCCTCGATCACATCGATTTCTTCTTCCACAGGAGTCGAGTCGCACGATTTTTTATCGGACTCGCGGGCGGAATTCGGATTCTCACAGCCGATCAAGGCTAAAAGTGCAATGAGAAACAAAGGAAGAATTTTCTTCATGGCCAATCTCTCCAAGGGTTTAATGGATCGCAACCGCTTGTCCGAGCTTAACACGCCGGGAAAACGGAATCGCTAATAGAACAAAGTACGGTAGAAGATTCTACCCAAACTCTCCCCGAAAAGAAACCGACCCCCCCGGAACAATCGGCGGATCACTCGGCCCAGCTCTTGTAGTGCCGTTTGTAATCCGCGACGGGGCCGTTGACCGTTTTGCGCAGCAACGGTGCGAGTTTCGGGAGCGGTTTTTTCCCGTCGGCTTGCGCAAGCAGTTGTAGGTAACCGGCGAGCAGCCGATGTGTCTGCGGCGACCCGTGAAGAAGATAATGAATCCAGGCCCACGATTCACGGTATTCGCGAATGTCGTCCATTTCGCTGATGTTTTCGAGCTTTTCCAGCCGCTCCAACGACGGAACCGAGCCGAACCGGGCCGCGAAACGGACTTTTCCCAGATACGGGTTGTGAAACGCACGCTCTTCGGGGCGAGGCTCGAAATATTTCGCCAACCCTTCATCCAACCAGATCGGAACCGATTCGATGGAAGCGTGAATGATCGCGTGCGTCATTTCGTGCCGTAAATCGATCTCGAAATCGTCCGTCCGTTGAAGCAGTACGATACCGGGACCGTCTTTTTTCACATAAAGCGCGCGACGGTCCTTCGGGGCGCCGGGAAATTCATGCTCCAAAAAGCTCCGGTACGCTTTTTCCGTGGAAAAAACGCACAGTTCGATTTTTTGGTTCGCTTCCGGGATCGCCAGGTATTTTTTCAGATCGACCTGGAGCTGCGTGATTTCGTCGACGGTCGATTGCAGTCCGGACAGCGGCGTATCCGACTGGCACACGACGACGCCGCAGACCTGCGAGTACGGAAGCCGCTTGGAAAACGACGGCCGCAGATCAAGTGTCGATTCCTCCTGTCCCACCGAAGGACTGATCGGGAGCAGGAGAAACAACAGGAGTGACGGGAAAACACGAAGCATGGAAATGACAAATGACAAATAACAAATAACAAATGAGAAATGAGAAATGAGAAAATTCGGCGCAAAAAACCCTTCCACCCTTTTCCCCTTCCACCCTTCCACCTTTTCCTTAAGACCGATGAATAATCTTATAAAACCAACACCCTACGAAAGTGATCAGGAGGTTGCCGCTCCAGACGAAAATGGGGGGGGCGGTGCCGGATTTGCCCCATTCGATTCCGAGCATTAAAAGCGGATAGTAAAGAATCAAAATCGGGACGAAACAGGCGAAAAAACTGGCGAAGATGTCCGATTTTTTCGACCAAACCGCCAGCGTCATTCCGATCCAGACGAAAGCCATGCAACTGAATCCGGCGGCGATGCGTCGCTGCGGTTCGAGATTCAAACGGTAGAGATCTCCCTGGATCGAATCGAGTTTTTTGGCCTCTTGCTGCCAAATCGGGTCGGAGAAGGTTTCGAAACTCCCGGAGCACGCTGCGAAAACGGTGCGTGCGGCCATTTGATTGCGGATCGTGTTTTTGTCTCGGTGATGCTCCTCGATTTCGCCGGGAATCTGTTGGAGCGCCATCTTGGACGGGCTCGTGCTGGACGCATCGGTCGAAATGATGCTCGAAAGCGGGAAACTCTCTTCGTGGTGATCGATGTCGACGGACATGACGCCGTCTTTCGTCGTGTCGTACATGACGCAATTGTGAATGTCGATCACGCAACATTCCCGAGGCAGGTCGATTTTGATCTCCGCCCATTGCGCCGAAATTTTCATCTCCTTGTTCATGATCGTCGGGTGGAGCAGCCGTTTGTTTTCGACCCCTTTGACCGTAATCTCGAAACCGGATTCCTTGATCGTGAAGCGATGGTCGATTCGCAATTTGCTGTAAATGATTTCCTCCGCCCCGGCGATGAGGATGCGGGACATGTTTTTCATGCCCCAGGGAACGGCAACTTCGCTGAACCAAATGTATCCGATGCTCGCGAAAAAAGAAAAAAGAAGGACCGGCCAAAGGATCTTCCAGGGCGAGATTCCGAGTGCTTTCAGGGCCGTAAACTCATTCGAGCCGGCCATCCTCGCGAAAAACGTCGTCGTACTGAGCAACAGCACGACCGGAATGGTAATCCGCAACTGTTCGGGGATCGTGTACGGGATCAAACGCAGCGCGATCGTCGGAGGAACGCCCCGGGAAATAGCTTCCCGGGCGACGATGACCAATACGAGAATACCCGTAAAAACGATCAGCGCAAAGAAGAACGACTTGAAAATCTCTCGGAAGATGTAGATGTAAATCGTCTTCATTGCGCAAATTCGGAACAAAACGGCCCTTGGAAGACCGTACTATCCGAAAAATCGCAAGAGGAGTCAAGAGCAAAACGCAAAGGAAATCCCGGCCTTATTTTTCGTCCAGCAACTCAACCGCTTCGAACTTTTTGCCTTCGAGCATTTCCAGCGACGCGCCGCCGCCGGTGCTGACGTGGGAAACCTTGTCGGCGTATCCGAGCTTTTGGATTGCCGCGGCGCTGTCGCCGCCGCCGATGATGCTGACCGAATCGCTTTCGGCAATCGCTTGGGCGACCGCTTTGGTCCCTTCGTCGAACGGCGGCATTTCGCACACGCCCATCGGTCCGTTCCAAACGACCGTTTTCGCTTCCTTGACGATGTCGGCGTACATTTTCGCGGTTTCCGGACCGATATCGAGCCCTTCCCAGCCGTCCGGGATTTCGCCCGACTTGACGATCTGCTTGTTACAGTCCGCTTTGAACGCGTCGCCGCAATGATTGTCGATCGGGAGAACGAGTTTCGTGTTCCCCTCGACGAGCAGTTCCTTCGCCAAATCGATTTTGTCCGCTTCGACAAGACTGCCGCCGACCTTGCCGCCCTGGGCAAGCATGAACGTGTACGCCATAGCCCCGCCGATCAGGACCCGGTCGCAAATACCGAGCAGGTTCTTGATCACCATGATCTTGTCGGACACTTTCGCACCGCCGAGAATCGCGACGAACGGCCGTTTCGGACTCTTGATCGCGTCGGTCAGGTACTGAATTTCCTTGGCAACGAGGAATCCGGACACTTTGGGTTTGCCGCCCATCGCGTTCGGGACGGCGACCATCGACGCGTCGGTTCTGTGACACGTTCCAAACGCGTCATTAACGTACACGTCGGCGAAACCGGCCAGTTCGGCGGCGAACGCGGCGTCCCCTTTTTTCTCACCCGGCTGAAAACGGAGATTTTCCAGAACGAGCACATCGCCGGTTTTCAGCGCCGCGACTTTCGCCTTGGCGTCCGGACCGACGGTGTCGGTTGCGAATTGAACCGGTTTGCCGAGCAGTTCTCCGAGCCGGACCGCGGTCGGTTTCATGCTGTATTTCGCGTCAGGGGCGTCTTTCGGACGGCCCAAGTGGGACATCAGGATCAGTTTTCCGCCGCGATCGAGAACGGATTTGATCGTCGGGAGAGCCATTTGAATCCGTCGGTCGTCGGTGATGTTTCCGCTGTCGTCGAGCGGAACATTGAAATCGACTCGAACGAGAACGGTTTTTCCGGAAACGTCGATATCGGCAATCGTCTTTTTCGCCATAATTTTCCTCTTGTCGTGAATCGAATCCCGGACGGCGACTACGCAGTCGGCGGGAAACGTGATAAGTAAAGGGCCAGAACGCATCATCGGCTCGAAACCGAATTACGAAAATTATAGACGATTTCGTTCGTCAAGGGAGAGGGGCATAGGAGAACCAAGCGTGTTTCGGCCCCGTTTCAAGTGAAAAATTCAGTTGACTCAAAATTGTTACCCGCTAGAATTGGTGCAACGAACAATCGCTACAGTTTATTCAGTTGACTTATTCGTCGAATTCACTACAATCACTAAGATCATCTTGTTCGTCTTATCTTCATCACTCACGGCAAATGTCCTGCGTTGAAATAGGGGTTTTGGGGTGTTCCTAAGCCGCTGTTTTTTCGATATGTCACTTTTTCACTAGACAATTTTCATTGAGGAGAAAGAAAATGAAAAAAATCACTCTTGGCAGTCTGGCCGTCCTGGTCCTGTTGTTCGCCGCGGTTTCGGCCTATGCGGGAACCCCCTGCGCTCCGTGTGAACCGGCCGCTCCGGTTGCTTGTGAACCGGCCGCTCCCGCCGCCTGCGAACCGTGCGCTCCGGTCGTCATTGAGCCGGTTTGCGAACCTTGCGCACCCGTCGCTTGCGTCACGGAATATTGCGGTTCCGGATGCGGATGCAAAGCCAATTGCTGCGACTGCCGTTGGTGCAAACCGCGCCATCACCGCCGGGCGATTTGCTGGGCTCCGGCTCCCTCTTGCTGTGAAATGGACGGTTGCGGCACCCCGCGTCGAGGCGGCTGGGGCTGGGGCTGGAGAGCCAACCGCTGCTGCCGATAAGCAAAGATTGAGTGTGGGCGTCCCGCCCGCACGAAGAATAATGGAGTGTGGGCGCCTCGCCCGCACGGAGTGAAATGTAACCTATGACGCAGGCGAGGCGCCCGCGCTCCAGATTATTCACAAAAACCGGGCAAGGAAGCTCGGTGTGGAAAATCTCGATCAATCGACAAAGCCCAAGTGTCAACGGTCTTCGACATTGACGAGTTCCGCACCGAAAATGTCCCGCGCTTTTTGGATCATCGGATGGTCCGCCAATTCGGCAAGCAGCTTATACTTGAGTTGGGCGTCGTTTTTGACGTTCTTTTGCTGCGTCGGTCGTTCCGGTGCCTCCACCGTCGCCAGGTCGAATCGAATCGAAACGGGTCGGCCCGCCACTTTTTCCAAAGCTGCGGCAATCTTCGGCTGTTCTTTTTCGCAGAGTGTTTTCGAGCCGGAAATCGTCGTTCCCGCCGGTACGGGAAAGGAAACGATAAAGACGTTCGGAGCTTGGAATTTCACGTCGTGAAAGTTCAACGCGTTCATCGACATCATCCCGGGCAACTCCCTTGCGGCATCGCGCCAAAGTTCCGTCGCCAGCCGGTCGTCGATCACCGTCGGCTGCGGAGCCTGCTCCGCCCTTGCGACAACGATATTTTCACGCGGAGCCGTTTTTTCTTAGAATAAAACAACCAGCTACGGGCTGAGGTTTCGTGGGACGGGTTTGAACGGGTGAGCTTGCGGGGATTTCGGGAACGCAAATTGGCCCGGTTTTGTTTGGTC
>JAVBTU010000348.1:0-4236 GCA_031556015.1 Thermoguttaceae bacterium | reverse complement strand
CGATCCGGTGCAGCACGAACCATGCGACCGGATTGAACCAGTGAACGACGGCGAGAATCCGTGACGTCCCGGCCCAAAAGAGGTCCCAATTCTTCCAATGGGCAAGTTCGTGCCGCAGGATCCCGGCGCGGATTTCCGGCGTCGTCTCTTCCCAAAGTTCGCGTGGAACCACGACGTTCGCTCCCCATGGCGTCGCGACCAGACCGGGTCCGAGTCCGTCGGTCAACAGCAGCCGGTTCGCCGGTCCGCCGAGCAGCGTCCATTCTTGCCCGTACTCGCCGGTCGCCGCTTGCGCGGTTTTCAGTTTGTAAAGCAGCACGGCAAAACGAAGGGCGTGTACGCAAAGGATCACGGCGATACCGGCGATGTAAATCATAAACGCGTTGAGGGTCGGGACCGCAGGTCCCGGCTCGTGGAGGGGCTCGTGGGGGGGCTCGTGAGGAGTAATTACGTCGTTTAGCCCGTGAACCGTAGGTTCCGGCGCCGATTGCGGTCTCACATCGAAAGTTACCGGAATCGAATCGGGTTCCGCTCTCAACGTCATTGCCGGAACCACAGGTTCCGGCTCGTTGGCGGGCTCATGGGGAGGAAGCGGGACCGTATACGGTACCGAAATCGCGAAACCGCCGCCGAAGACGCCGAGCAGCAGCACGCAACACCATCCCAAACGTTCAATCCGAGGCGAACGGGATCGCAACAAAAAAAGGAGAGTCCCGCAAAGAAGCGCGGCGGTCGTGAAAATCGCCGTCTTCCAACCGAGTAGCATCAAGACGCTCATGAGTCCTCCTTTTCGTTTTGCTGGAGAATGTCCCGAAGTACTTCGATTTCCTTCGGCTTTAGCGCTCGCTTTCCCGAAAGATGAATCATCAACGGCGCCAAGCTGCCGCCGCAGAGTGTTTCGAGCAGATCGAAATAGTTTCCCGAAACATCCGACTGCTGGAGCACGGGTTCGTAAGCGGCCGGGTACTCGCCGTTTTTGCGGAGAATCCCTTTTTCGACGAGCCGGTTGAGCCGCGTCTGAACGGTCGGATAGCCGATCTTGCGACCGCGGTCCGTGAAAACCTGATGCGCCCCGGCGATCGTGAGCGGCCCGGAACTCCAAAGCAATTCAAGAATCTCAAGCTCTCCGGGCGAGAGTTTGATCGGATCTTTTTGTTGAGCAAGCATTTTCCCTCCGAAAACGGCGATTATTACGATGTAATAATGCGATATTATTACATCGTAATAATTCTGTCAAGAGAAGAGATTCAAAATATGTCGATTTTTTCCAGATTTCCCGATTTTTTGGATTGAATGCCGCTTTCACAGCTTCCGTACAGTGTCTCGGATTGTTTTATTTCTGTGTTCCCCCACTTCACAATCGGGTCGTAATCCGGGATAATACGTACTGTAATCGATAAGTTTTTACTGATTTGAACTCGATTTTCCATTAATATCACCTAACCCCTAATAATCATGGTAAGCACAGCAGCCCCGAAAGCTCCGTCCGCGACGGAAAGCGCCGTTTTGGAGATTTTGTCCCGCTACGAAGGAGCCGGACGTGATTCGTTAATTCCGATTTTGCAGGAAATTCAGGAAAAAGTCGGCTTTCTTTCCCGCGAAGCGGTCGTGACCGTTGGAAAGCGGTTGAATCTGCCGGCGAGCAAGATTTTCGGGGTCGCAACGTTTTACAACCAGTTCCGTTTTACGCCGCAGGGGAAATTCCACATCCAAGTCTGCCGGGGAACCGCGTGCCACGTCAAGGGTTCGCTCGCCGTTTTGGACGCCCTGAAGCGGGAGCTTAAAGTCGAAGCCGGCGAAACGACCCGCGACGGGCTGTTTAGCTTGGAAGTCGTCGCGTGTATCGGAGCGTGCGGACTTGCGCCGGTGATCAACATCGACGGCAACTTCCACGCCGACATGAGCAGCCAAAAAATCCCCGGTGTTTTGAGCTCCTACCGCAAGCAAGCGGCGGGGAATTAACTCGCCCTTATCCTTTCGAACCATGTCGACACTCGAATTCAAAACGCACATCTCCGCCGACGGAGCGGTCGCGCCGATCACCAACTGGCCCGGCGGCGAAGCGGACGCAGTGATCGTCGTCCGGCAGCCGGAACAGGCGGTATCGAAAGAAGAACGAACGAAAGCTTTCGAAGGCTTCCGTCAACTGGCGGAACTCCTCAAGGATATTCCCGGCAAGGAGCTGATGTCAAAAAAACAGATTCGGGCTTCTCGATTAGAAGAAAAATACGGCGATCAAACGGAGGAGCAACGAAAGGCGGCTGGTCGAAAGTTTTTCGAAACGTGGGACGGATTACTTGAAGGGATGGCGGATAGGACCATGAAGGAAATTCGGGCCGAACGATTGGAGAAGAAATACGGGCAATGATTTTTTTCATTCTCCTTGATACGAACGTAATTCTCGACTTCGCCATGCGACGAGGGGAGCATTATGTTTTTGCACGGGAAATCATGAAAGAAATCACTGAAGGTCGTTTAATTGCCCATATTTCGGCGTCGCAGATCACGGACATCTATTATTTTCTCGAAAAGGAATTTTCGCGCGATGAAGCGGTGAGCGTGATTGCCGATATGGTCGAATCGATTCGAGTGATCCGCGTCGACGAAAGCACGATCAAGAAAGCCCTCAAGTTGCCGATGGACGATTTCGAAGACGCCGTCCAAGCTGTCGCGGCACAGGATTTCGACATTGATATCGTCGTAACACGCGACAAAAAAGGGTTCCGCGACAGCGGCCTGCAAGTGTATTCGCCGCAAGAGTTTTTGGAGGCGTTGAAAGGATGAGTACAATAAAAATCGCATGTTTCGTGTTTTTCATCCATCTGGCGATGGTGTCGTACATTATTTTCGTGGTATCCGCCTCGCCGGAGGGGTGTATGGGTTGGTTGGTTTTTCTCTTTGTCGATTTTCCATTAGCTTGGCTGTATGTCCCTGTTGCTCCGATTGTCGATATGATTTCTGATAGTTTTTTTTGGCGATTTTATTTTGCTCCGGCGGTGTTTTTTCAAGTGATCGGATGCATGAATTGGCTGATGATCTGCTTGGCAATCAGATTTATTTACAGAATTGGAATTCGACATTACCGATCCGATAACGCGATCCGAAAGATAACTTAAACCGATCCGCGAATACGTGACGCCGCAGGAAGAAAAGGAGTAGAACAATGTCCACATTACAATTTGAAACGCAGGTTTCCCCGGAAGGACGAATTTCGATTTCGCTTCCTCCGGAATATTGCAATCATAAAGTTGTCGTTCATATTGAGGATGTGAAGAAGGAAGATGTCGGCATGACGGACAAACGCAATAAGAAACAAGAGCGGAAGCGAGCGTTTGATGAACTTTGCGGGGCTTGGAGAGAGGATGAAAGGTCGGCTGAAGAGATTATCCGCGACATTTACGAAAGCCGTACGTTTGGGCGGGAAAGGGAACCGTTATGAAACGTGTTCTCATCGATACAGACATTTGCGTTTTTCGAATCCGTGGACTTTACAACTTGCATTTGAAATTCGATGAACTTGATGAAACCAATGCTTTTCTTTCCGAAATCACCATCGCTGAATTACGGTTCGGCGCTGAACGCGGAAAGCGGAAAGAGGAGCAGCATTGTCTCGTTGATCTGATGTGCGAACAGTTTACCGTTTTGCCGATTACCGAGTCGATCCGGCTTTTCGCCGAGGAAAAGGCAAAATTATGGAGCGCAGGAACAAAAATCGAAGATTTCGATCTTTTGATCGGTTCGACGGCGATTTATCACGATTTGACGTTAATCACGAACAACACTCGCCATTTTTCGCGATTGCGTGGATTGAAAATGGAAAACTGGATTACGGAAAAGGAGTAGAACAATGTCCCTATTACAATTTGAAACGCAGGTTTCTCCGGAAGGAGTGATTTCGCTTCCGCCGATCCCGGAGCTGCACGGACGGAAAGTCGTTGTTCGAGTCGAAGACGATAACAAATGGCCGAGTCCGACCGATGAACAACTGGAAATATGTACGATTTATGCCGCGGTTGCCTCGAAGGGATGACGGAAGAGGAATATGACCATCTGAGAGAAGAACGCATTTCGGGAAAGAAGCGATGAGACGTGTTTTGATCGACACCAATGTCGCCGTCGATTTCTTTTTGAAACGAGAAACATTTGGAGATAAAGTGAAATCGATTCCACTGCAAATCATGTTCGTTTTATTGCTCGCGGTGTTGACGTCGGGGTGTGTACCGAAAAGATCAGAGA
>JAVBTU010000527.1:0-9838 GCA_031556015.1 Thermoguttaceae bacterium | reverse complement strand
TTTTCCATCGCACGGAAAATTCGTCGGGGCGTCGAGTATCCCGTTCTCCGATTATCGAACGCAGCGAGGTGACCGGATCGGCTTGCACTGGCGCATCCCGAACGTTTCGGGCAAACGGCAGGTGCGGCACGTCCTGATTGACACCAACTATTGGAAGACGTTCGTTCACGCCCGATTGGGCGTCATGATGGGCGACCCGGGCTGTCTTTCGCTGTACGGCCACGAACCGAAAGCCCACCTATTACTTTCGGAGCACTTGGTTGCCGAATATCGGATCAAAACGCTTGCCAACGGGCGCACGGTCGACGAGTGGAAATGGCGTTCCAACCGCCCGGATAACCACTGGCTCGATTGCCTGGTCGGCTGCGCCGTGGCGGCATCCATCGAGGGGGTCGAATTGCCGACTTTGCGGTTCAAAGAGGCACCACGGCGGCCCCGGATCAAACTGTCCGAACTCCAGCGAAACCGGCGCTAATTATTTTCATGAAAATTCTTGCGCAGGAAACACCACTTGCTTGGAGTATCCCTATAGAAAGGGCATCACTTTTTCAACGAAACCATGAGCGACCTTACACTTCAGAACATCATTGACGCCGTCAATCACAACGCCGACATTCTGGAAAAGCATTGTCTGGAAGGCGTTTGCGTCCACCAGCAGATCAAACCCGCCCCCATTTGGACGGTCCACCACGGGCTCGGCTCGCGGCGTCCGCTGATCGACGTTTACGACACCAACGGCAACAAAGTCGGCCACGGCGTCAACCGGCAATCGCAAACCTATGACTACTGCGAACTGACGTTCGTTGTTCCGATTGCGGGATATGCGATTCTTCGTTATTAAGGCGTCAGACTTCAGACTTCAGGCTTCAGATTTTTATTCACCTTTTTCGGCGTAAGACGCTTGCTTTACACTTCGATTTTTTTCTGAAGTCTGAAGTCTGCCGTCTGAAACCTACAAAATCATGTCCGAACTTAACGTACCATTTGACGAGTTGGCGACGACCGAGGGGATGGATTTATCCCATCGGGGCACGCCGCTCAAACCGGACCTTCCGGAGCATTACACCAACAAAAAATACATCGACGACACGCTCGCGGACCTCGAAGTGCGGTCCCCCGCCGTGGTGCCGATCACTTGCGACGGTGCGGCCACGACCTACACCGTGACGCACAATCTCAACACCACCAACATCGCTTCGATCCAGATATTCGACACCACCGGCGGGTCGAAGAATCCCATCGGGCTCTCTTGGGAACCGGCGACGGCGAACACGATCACGCTCAAACCGGACGTACTGCTCCCCGAAACCATGTCGCTCCTTGTCATCGTTAACGCCTGACGAGTGGGAAGTAGGGAGTGTGAAGTGGGTAGTCTCCACTTCTTTCTCTTTCCTACTCTCCACTACCCACTTTCTCCAATGGAAAACGAATTTTTCAAACGCGATACCAACGTTGCCCGGATCAAGGACGACGGCAGTATCGATTGTGACGATCCGCCGGAAAAACCGTCCGATTTGCAACGTCTGATCGCCGAAAACGCGGCCGGACCGAAACGGGTCGAGGGGGACGCCGGATCGGTGGAACAACATTCTTTACGCGACCAAATCGCCGCCGAGAAGTTTTTGCAGTCGAAAAAGGCAAATCAAGGCGGCAAATTTCCGCTTTCTTTTCACAAAATCCGACCGGGCGGGACGACGTAATTTACAAAGATTTGGCGAAATCACGAATCGATTTGCAGACCGCCGCGACGGTTACCAATCCGCCTAAAGTTCCGGGATCGTCGATTGCGGCGATTTTTTCCTGTATTTCCGGTGGGACGACCGTAAATCTAGCCTTGAGAACGCGGAGAATGCTGGACATTTCGCCCTTGACCTCCCCTTTTTTGTGGGCGGCGTCGACGTCGGTGTTGTAATCGCTCAGATACCGCTGGTGCGCATCGTCCAAGGCTCGCATCCGTTGGTCCCGGTTGAACTGCGTATAACGGTCGTAAGCCATCCCGACTTCTTTTTCCCCTTTGAGCAGCACTTTCATTTTCGCCTCGCTGATCTTGTCCGCATAGTAAAAAAAGTTCACCCAACGTCGCAAAGCCGGCTTCAATTCCGGCAGCCGATCCAGTTTTTCCGGCGTCGCTTCCAACGAATGGATTTGCAAATCTTCCGTCAGAATGAAATCCGGATGACCTGCTGGTGTCAGGTAAAACGTATGTGCAACTTCGGCAGCCGCTTGAAAAGCAGGAACGACGTCACCGCGATGCTCACGACCGGCCTGAGGACCGAGTACAAGTTGCCGCTTTCCATCTGGCGGCAGTACGTTTTCGCCCAGTAGTACAAAATCCGATTGACGAACGCCGCGTGTTCGGTCGTTTGAAATTCAATCGCGAAAATCTTGCCGCTTTCGTCCGTCGCTTTGACGTCAAGAATACTGTACTTATCCGTGACGAACGTCTGCGGATTGAACGGGTTGAGCGTTTCGACCGACTTCACGGCGGGCCGACCCGCATCGTGCAGGACCGCGTTTACGAACTACAGCAAAATCGACTCGTTGCCCGTGGACCCGAACAAATAATGGACAAACGTATCGCGGGTTGCCGGAACCGGACTGCGCGGTTGTGTTTCGCTGTTTCGTTTAGGGCTCATCGGGACGTTGAAAAGGGATTTCCGAAAGGCGGTATTCTACTCTCTTTTCCCCCGTTTTCAAGCCGCTTGCACCGCTCGTACTTCTATTTTATACGGGCTGGCGCCTTTTTTCAATAGCAAAGTTTACAACAAATATGTCCAAAAAAACCAAGAAGAAATCGAAGCTGGACAAGCGGGAAAAACCTGTTCTGCGGCTTCAAAACAAGCATCCGCCGTTTGCGCTTCGCATGAAATACGACGCCGCCCCAACGACGCTGGAAAACTCGAAACGTTGGGCATTGGCCGACAGTCTTTCCGCAGACGCCGCGAACACCCCGGAAGTCCGGCGAACACTGCGAAACCGGGCTCGGTACGAGGTCGCGAGTAACTCTTATGCTCGCGGGATGGTCCTCGCACTGGCCGCAACGTGTGTCGGGACCGGTCCGAGATTGCAGCTTCTGTCCGACGACGACAAATTCAATAGTCTTGTCGAAACCGAGTTTGCCGCGTGGAGCGAGGCGGTTCGCCTTTGTGAAAAGCTGCAAACGCTCCGTATGGCGAAAATCACCGACGGAGAAGCGTTCGCCGCGATCCTGAAAAATCCGCGTTTGCACTATCCGGTCGAAATCGATTTGCGTCCCATCGAAGCGGATCGCATCACGACACCATACCCGTCGATCACCGACGAAATCGAAGGAATCGAGTACGACAAGTTCGGCAACCCGGTGCGGTATCACGTTTCCTCGGAGCACCCCGGCGATTCGTCGCTCTGGTACGGCAAATTCGAGACCATTCCAGCCGAATATATGCTGCACTGGTATCGGATCGACCGGCCCGGTCAGTCGCGAGGCGTTCCCGAAATCATGCCCGCGTTGCCGCTTTTCGCCCAACTTCGGCGTTATACGCTCGCGGTTCTGGCTGCGGCGGAAACGGCGGCGGATTTCGCGGCGGTCCTTTACACCGATTCCCCCGCCAACGGCGAAGCGCAACCTTTGGAAGCGATGGACGTCGTCGAACTCGAAAAACGCATGGCGACAGTCTTGGCTGACGGTTGGAAACTCGGGCAGATCAAAGCGGAGCACCCGAATACCACGTATTCTGAATTCAGACGGGAAATCCTGGGCGAAATCGGGCGTTGCTTACAGGTCCCGATCAACATTCTACTGGGCGACTCCTCGAAACACAACTACGCGTCCGGCCGTTTGGATCACCAGACGTTTTTCAAAAGCATCAAGGTCGAGCAGACGGTTTGCGAACAGGTCGTTTTGTACCCGGTCTTCAACATGTGGTATCGCGAGGCGTCACGGATCGGACTTTTCGGACGAAAGGCGTTTTCTCGAAATCCTGCCACACCTTCGATCGGCTGGTACTGGGATGGACAAGAGCACGTCGACCCCATGAAAGAGGCAAACGCGACGGCCAAGCGACTCGAATCATTGACGTCGAATCTCGCGATTGAATGTGCGAAGTCCGGGCTCGACTGGGAAGACGTCTTGGAGCAGGCGGCGAAGGAACGGCGAAAGATGGACGAACTGGACCTTGTGCCGAATAACACCATAACCATTTTCGATGAAGATGAAAAAGATAATCAAACTGACGAACCTGACGCTACAGCCGACCGAGATCAAGTTCGTAAAAAACGAAAACGATCCGGAGAATCTTGAGGCAGGTGGGGCGGGCGTACTGCCGCACTTCACCTTGGTCGCCTACACCGGCGGCGTGGTCAAGACGCGGGAAATCCCGCTCCCGCTGGTCGTCGACCTGAGCGGCGTCGATATTCCGCTCCAAAAAGTCCCGGTCCGGCTGGAACACAAATCGAACCAGGGCGTGGGGCACACCGAACGAATCGCGATCGTCGGCAACGAGATTGTGGCGTCTGGCCTTATCAGTCGTGACACATCCTGGGCGCGCGACGTGACACTATCCGCCAAGAACGGTTTCCCGTGGCAAATCAGCATGGGCGGCCCGATCCATGAGACCGAATACGTCCCCCCCGGTCAAAAGGTGTCGGTCAACGGTTGGGTATTCGAGGGGGAGCTTTACGTCGTGCGTCGCATGACACTCAAGGAAATCAGCTTCGTGGACATTGCGGCGGACAGTAACACCTCCGCGATTATCGAAGCGCAATACGATGAGGAAAACGATATGACAGTTGAAACGAAAGTCGAAACGAAACAAGACGAAGTGAATAACGACCTGAAACCTGCCGCGCCGGTCAAAATCGAAGCGGTCGGATTTGACGCCGTGAAAGCAATGGAGGAGTTCAGCGCAAAACTGCTGATCGATCAAAGGCGCATCGCGGCGATTGAAAAGATCGGGGGCGGCAAATTCCCCGATTTGGAGGCGAAAGCGATCGAGGACGGCTGGGCCGTTGAGAAATTCCACGGCGAATATCAGGCGAAAACGATGCCTGACGCCTCGAAAGTCGCCAATCACATCCCACACCGCAGCGGCATGAAACCGGCAGCACTCGAAGCGATTGCCTTGGCATCAAGCGGAAGTTCGCGGGCGTACCTGGAATCCCAGTATGACGCCCCGACGCTCGATTTGATGGACAAGTATCGCGGGATCGGAATTCAGGAGTTCTGCGACATTGCCTGTACGGGCCAGCACCTGCCGAACATCCGACGTGACGCCAGCGGGTGGCTCGAAGCGGCGTTCTCGACGCAAGCCCTACCCGGCATTCTTTCCAACATCGCGAATAAGATGCTTTTGGAAGGCTTTTTGCAGATCGAGGATACGTGGCGAAAAATCGTCAAGATCGGGAGCGCGTCGAATTTCATGCACCACCAACGGTTCCGCATGGTCGGCGGGTTCAAGTTTGAGAAGGTCGGCGCGGACGGCGAACTGAAACACGGCAATATCGACGAGGAGTCGTTTTCGCAGAAGATCGACACCTACGGTATCATGTTCTCGCTGACGCGGCAAATGATTATCGACGACAATATCGGAGCGTTCGCCGATATTCCGCGGAGTATCGGGCAGGGGGCCGGGGAAGCGATTTCCGACGCCGTGTGGGAGTGCCTGCTTTCCAACCCGAAACAGAAGGACGGAAACGCGTTTTTCAGCGCGCCGCATAAAAACCTTTTGACGGGGACCAAGCTCGACATCGATGGTCTCACGGCTGCCGAAATCGCGTTTGCGAAGCAGGAACGGGCCAAAGGGCGTCCGCTCGGGATCGCCCCGAAAATCCTGTTGGTGCCAACGGCGTTGAAGGTCCTTGCCGAAACGCTCATGAAAAGCGCGACGGTCAACGAGTCCACGGACCCGAACAAGCCGAAGCCGGTCAACAACCCGCACTCCGGCAAGTACGAAATCGTGTCCTCGCCGTATCTGTCCACCCCGGCGATTCCGGGCGGTAGTGACGCCGCGTGGTATCTCCTGGCCGATCCGAACCGGCTCCCGACCATCGAAGTCGCGTTCCTCAACGGGCAGGAGCGACCCACCATCGAACGGCCGACGCGGATTTCAACACGCTCGGCATCCAGTTTCGCGGTTTCGAGGACTTCGGAGTCAAGGAACAGGACCATCGCGGGGCGCTCAAGATTGAAGCGTAAGCACGATATTTTTTCAGACTCACCTTTTTCAAAATAACAGAGATGCAAGCTCGATTTATTCACGACGGGAAATCCGTCGATTTTTTTCCGACAGCCGACGTTCCCGCAGGATCGGTCGTGATCCAAGGAAACCTGGTCGGTGTCACGAAGCTCGACGTCAAGGCCAATACCCTCGGCGCGGTCGCCGTCGTCGGCGTGTACGACGTCGAAAAAGGCAATGTCGCGGTGACCCTCGGTGCGAAAGTCTATTGGGACGACACCGCGAAAAAGGCGGTCGTTACCGCAACGGGCAATACGCTCCTCGGCATCGCCGTACTCGGCGCGACCGCCGATGATACCGTCGTTCGGGTTCGGATCGGTTAATTCCATGACGAACTTACTTGAAAACGGTCTCAAGTGGCTTTCGGGGAAGCAGAAAAAGCATGTTTCCTCGAAAGTCGTCTATCAAGTCGGTGATGACACCCACGAAGTCAATGCCGTTCTCGGTCGGACGAAATATGACACGACCGACGATTACGGTTTGAAAATATCTTCTCACTCCGTCGATTTCCTGATCGCCCACGACGAATTGGGCCTCATTCCTCGGGTCGGACACAAAATCGTCTACAACGGCGTCGTTCACGAAGTCTTGGAACTGGGCGACGAATGTTGGCGATGGTGCGATCCGCACGGTATCACCCGCAGAATCCACACAAAGCAAATATGAGCGTCGCTGTCAAAATCGCAAAAGGTGTCGTTTCCGTACTCAACGACGAAACATTTTCACAAAAGTTCCAAGCGGTCTACTCGGTCAAACCGGGCTTTGAACTGTCGGAGCTGGAACAAGTCCGCGTCGTCGTGGTGCCGAAATCGCTCGAAATCGAGCGGATTTCAAGGGTTTCCTCGAAATACACGGTTTCCGTCGACGTAGGCGTCATGCGGAGGTTGGGCAATCTAACGCCGGAGGACGCGGTCGATTCGTTAGGCGAACTCGTTGACGAAATCGCCGAATTTCTGGCCGATATTACGCTTTCCGAATTCGCGGAAGCGACGTTTTCCGGTATCACGAATGATCCCATCTACATACCCGAGCATTTGACGGCAAACCGTACTTTCGTCAGCGTCTTGACCGTGAAGTACATGCTCACGGATTAACGGAGTCGTTACCCAGAGTTTGGCGGTGGCTGTTACAGGGACATAAAACCAGTGGTGTGAAATCGCCCAATCTTTTGATGACTCGATATAGGAGACAATAAATGTTTGATAAACTGAAAACCATTCTCAAGGGTGCCGGTCTTCTCGTGAAGCACGGCGACCTGATTCACGACGTCGTAACGGCTTGGACAAGCTATCCGGGCCTCGACGATCCCGAAAAACTCCGAACCTGGCTCCGTCCGCTCTTGCTCGACGCCACGACGCTCGCCCTGATGACGAAAACGCCGATCGACGATGCCATAACGCTCGCGGCCATGCGAATCGTCGACCACGACCGTTCGTGGAACGCGATTCACGCGATGGCACTACTGGTGCGGGACGGCGGACTGTTCCAGGATGACGTGCTCATCCCGGAATCGGCGGCGTACCAAAACCATCTTACCGACTTGAACGAAGTCGCCGGGGAGATACTCCCCAATTGTCCGGTGCTTGTGCACGCCGCCGTCGGGCTTCTTTTACTGGTCCTCCAACGCAGAACCCAAAAATCGTAAATGACGAAACATAATATAAAACAGGCGTTCGGGTTTCTCGTCTTCATCCTGATAATGACACTCGCCGGTATCGGTGCGGGAACGGTATTCGAGCGTTTCATCGAAACGAGACCGACACTCATTATTACGGAAGGTGAAACCGTTTTCCGGTCACCCGTCCGACGTGACACCGGTTCTTTTATTGCCGGGCCGCTGGCAGCCGAAGTCGGCGAATTGTGCGTTTTTCGGCTCAACGAGGAAAAGAACCGCGCGGATTGGGTTGTGGTCCGGCAGATCGACAATGAATCTCCGACTCTCTTTTACATTGACACCGCGGGCTCGGCGCTCACTTTTTCCTCGAACGTTGCGGCCAAGTATACCATCGTGGCGGCAGTCGTCGAGGAGGGGAAACCGAGAATACTGCAACACGTTTGTCAGTATGGAATGACGCCGCCCCCGCCGAACCCGAAGCCCGATCCCGGTCCCACGCCCAAGCCCGGACCGGAACCCCAGCCGGAACCAGCGACTCTTTCCGACTGGGTTCGTCAAAACATTCCGGAAAAAGGCAAATCGCAATGTTTCGCCTTGGCGTCATGTTACGATTCGGCGGCACTGGGGATCGCTAACGGCAGCATCAAGTCCCCCGAAGCGGCGTTTTCCGCAATCCGGACCTGTACGCAAACAAAGGTGAAACTCGACATCTGGAAAGATTTTTTGGACAAGTTGTCCGAAAAAGTCAACGAAAGGTTTTCCGGGAATCGGGATATTAAGGAACTCGGAGCGGTATTCAGAGAAATCGCGGACGGCTTGAAAGGAAAACCGGAAGAAATTCCCAAGGAAAGCGAGTGTCCCGACAAGACCTGTCCCCCGCAATTTCAGCAATACGGAGGTCGTCGATGAGAAGATGGCAACTCAAACCGTGGACCGACCAACAGCGGCGTCGCCGTGAGGTATCACCCATCGTCGAGGACGGCTGTAATATCAACGGCTGTATTCCGATGGACGAATACGCGGAAGCGATTCAGGAAGAACTTCAAAGTTCGTCGGTTGAATTCGGAACGTTGTGGGAATCCGGAGATATGCCTATTTTGAAGCACGACAACGCTTTCAAACAGTGGCGCAAACAGCAAATCGAAGAGTGCAATCGATTGCGCAACGAACGAATTACCTGTACCCTTCCTTGGCAAGTCCTCAAAAATCTGCCGAAGGAAATGAAAATGTCCGACCGCCTGTATTTTACGCAAGGTTGGCTCGGTTCCTGTGCCGGGCATGGCGACGGTTTCGGACATTGCAGCACCACGCTGCAAATGATCGCACGGGGCGCATCGCTCATTTATCATTCGATCAATCCGGTCGTGATGTGGGCGATTACGAAAGGTGGTTCCACACGAGGCGGTCAATCGGTCGCCGAAATCGCAAAGGGGGCCAACACTATCGGGCACTTCACCGAGGATAAGGTCGGAACGAATAATCAAGTCGTGCCGCCTTACGAAAAGTTTCTCGAAGACGCCAAAAAGTTCCAGAGTGCGATTCTATTCCTGAATTTTCGTGGAAAAGAGCTTGCCGACGAGATTTTTCAGTGCTGCGCCGCCGGGCTTTCCGTCCCGGTCGCGAACAGTCTCGCCGTGACCGGTTGCACCATCGACAAGAACGGCGTCAAGATTGCTGTTCTCGGCGGTTACTGGGCGCACATGACCCATTTTACGGGGTATCGCGTCGTCAACGGGACCGAATACGTCGGCTGGGTCAACTCTCACGGGCCGCGTTACAAATCGTCCGACGAGGGAGAGCCGGCGGAGATGTGTTGGATGCCCCGTACCCTGGTCGAACAGTTCGTGGCGTCGGCGGGTGGGTACGGCTCTCCGTATGCGGTGTTTCCGGAATCAATCGCGACGCTTGACACCGCCCTTTACGTGAAGTTTACCGTCCCGTTCCCCGAAAACTGGAGATTCTAATGTACGATTTTACAATGTGTCGATTGGCGTTTCCGTTCTTTTCGATG
>JAVBTU010000352.1:0-5354 GCA_031556015.1 Thermoguttaceae bacterium | reverse complement strand
ACGGAGACCGAAGGCAACCTCGAACAGTGTAGTATCACCAAAGACGACCTGTACGGCGAAGACGACGATCCGGACGGCGAACTGCTCGAAGACGACGAATGTTTCTTCGGCGACGGCGCGGCGGACGAAATCGAATGCGACGAACACGACGAAGCCGACGACGCGTTTTTCGGCGATGACGAGGAAGAGGAACCGCCGTACAACGACGACGAAAACGGCGTCGAAATCTGGGTCGAAACGACCCGGGACATCCTGCCGGGCGAAGAATTGACGATCGACTATTCCTGGCCCGCCGACCGCGCCATGAAATGTCTCTGTGGTGCCAAAACCTGCCGCGGCTGGATCGTCGACCCGGAAGAACTGGAAGAACTCTTAGCCCGGTAGTCGTCGGGAGCGTCCACTTTTCCGTTCGAAAGGCTGCTTTTCATCTCACTTGTCACGGGGGTGATCTTCGATAAAATGGGACGTTTTACGTTTCGTCGATGCCCCACTCCGTCTTCACCATGCCCCAAGAACTTCCGAAGCAGTACGAACCGAAATCGGCGCAGCAGCGACTTTCCCGATTTTGGGACGAAAAGAAATATTTTCACAGCGAGCCGAATCCGGAAAAACAGCCGTACACGATCGTCATACCGCCGCCGAACGTGACCGGGGCGCTGCACTTGGGACACGCCCTGAACAATACGCTTCAGGACATCATGATCCGCATGAAACGGATGCAAGGGTTTGAAGCCCTCTGGGTGCCAGGAGTCGACCACGCCGGAATCGCGACCCAGGCGGTCGTCGAACGGCAACTGTTCGAGGAAGAGAAGAAAACGCGGCACGACATCGGCCGCGGAGCACTCGTCGAGCGGATCTGGAACTGGAAAGAACAATACCAGAAACGAATCATCTCGCAGCTCAAAGAGATGGGCTGCTCCTGCGATTGGGAACGGACCCGATTTACGCTGGACGAAATGTGCGCCAAAGCGGTGCGGCATTTCTTCTTCCACCTGTTTCGCGACAAGCTGATTTATCGCGGCAAACGGCTGGTCAATTGGGACACGTTCCTGCAAACGGCGGTCAGCGACGACGAAGTGTTTTACGAAACGATCGACGGCAAATTTTGGTACATCCGGTATCCCGTGATCGATCCGGACATCGGCGAACCGACCCATTTAACTGTCGCGACGACCCGGCCCGAAACGATGCTCGGCGATACCGCGATCGCGGTCCATCCGGATCCGGAGGCCTATTTGAAGAAAACGGCTGACCAGCTTTTCGAGCAGATGGAATCCGCGTCCGAAAAAGACAAGCCCGGGATCAAGGAGCAGTACATGGAGGTGATGTCCCGGCAAATGTCCGTGATGATGGACCACCTCAAGCAGTTCGTCGCAATGGCGAAGGCGGGTCGGAAAATCCGGTTGCCGCTTTTGAATCGCGAAATCCCGATCGTGCTCGACGAATGGGCCAAACCGGACAAGGGAACCGGCTGCGTGAAAATCACCCCGGCCCACGATCCGAACGACTACGAAGTCGCGCTGCGTTGCGAACTGCCGATGATCAACATTCTCAACCGGAACGGAACGCTCAACGAAAACGCCGGTCCTTACGCCGGAAAATCGATCAAAGACGCCCGCAAAACGGTCCTGGAAGATTTGGAACGCGAAAAATTGATCGTACAAATCGAGGACCGCAAAATCGATCTGGCCCACAGCGACCGCTCCAAAACGCCGATTGAACCGTTTTTAAACGACCAGTGGTTCGTGAAGATGGACCGGCTGGCGCAAAGTGCAATGGATGCGGTGGAAGGCGGCAGACGGCAGACGGCAGACGGCAGAGAGGAGGAGTCGAAAACTGAAAATCTGACGTCTGATATCTGCCGTCTGACGTCTACGGATAAAATCAAAATTACTCCGCATCGCTACACCAAAGGCTATCTTGATTGGCTCAGCGAGAAACGCGATTGGCCGATTGGGCGGCAGCTTTGGTGGGGGCATCGGATTCCGATCTGGTACTGCGATGGAGCCGCGAAGGAATCGGATCTGCAAAAGGCGTTCGCGAGCCGCAAGGACGTGATCTGGCAGTGGGATGACGCCAAATCGCAGTGGTGGATCTGTTCCGAAGAAGAAGACCTCAAGCCGGACGCCGTGCCCGGAGTCCTGCTCGTCCAGGAAGAAGACGTCCTCGACACGTGGTTCAGCAGCGCCTTATGGCCGCACTCGACGCTCGGCTGGCCGGACGCGACGCCGGAATTGGCGTACTACTATCCGACCAGCGTGCTCATCACCAGTCGTGATATCATCACGCTCTGGGTCGCGAGGATGGTGCTTGCCGGAATCTACAATACGGGCAAGAAACCGTTTTCCGAAGTGTACATCCACCCGAAGATTCTGGACAAATACGGCGAAGGGATGTCCAAGTCGAAAGGGAACGGAATCGATCCGCTGTCCGTGATGGACAAGTTCGGCGCCGATGCGCTGCGGTTCGCATTGACCTATTTGACGACCGAATCACAGGACGTCTGCCTGCCGCTCGATTTCGAATGCCCCCACTGCGGCGAGATCGTGGAGCAGACGAAAAAGAACCGCGTGCTGCCGAAGATTCCGTGCCCGAAATGCAAAAAAGATTTCGGTACGCAATGGGCGAAAACCGACGAAGACAAAGCCCTCCCGCAAGGCGCCGTCGTCGGCGAACGTTTCGAAGTCGCGCGGAATTTCTGCAACAAAATGTGGAACGCGGCTCGATTCGTGATGATGAGTTTGGAGGAGAGTCGGCAGACGGCAGACGGCAGACAACAGACGACCGATGTTGAGATGGAATCTTCTCCTGCTTCCTGCCGACTGTCGTCTGCCGTCTTACTGGAAGACCAATGGATTCTCTCTCGGCTTTCGACGGTGACGGACCACGTGACCGAATGCCTGGAAACCTATCGTTTTGCCGAAGCCGCGAGGACTCTGTACGATTTCGCGTGGGATGATTTTTGTTCGTTCTACGTGGAGATGGTGAAGTCGCGATTAAACAACGAAACTCAACGGGATCATGCCCGATTCATGTTGTTTCTCGTCCTGCAAACGTTGGTGAAACTTTTGCACCCGATCATTCCGTTCGTGACCGAAGAGATTTGGCAACATCTTCGCGAATTTCATTCCGACATGGCGGAAAGCATCGTGGTCGCCTCGTGGCCGAAAGGCTCCGCAAAAGCCGTGGACCCGGCCGTCGAAAAGCAATTTGCCGTGTTCCAGGAACTTCTCCGTGCCGTCCGTGATGTACGAGCCAAGCAAAACGTGCCGCCGAAAACGGAGGTATCGTTCGCCGTGAAGTGCGATGATGCCACGGCGACGCTGCTCAAGCCGATGGAGCCGTATTTCCTGTCGATGGCGAAAGCGAAAGCGGTCGCCTGGGGCCCGCAAACCGAAGCCCCGCCGCTCGCCGCGACGGTGCCGCTCAGCGGGGGCTTGGACGTTTACGTCGACCTGACCGGTTTGATCGACGTCGAAGCGGAACGGAAGAAACTCGACAAGGAGATCGCGAACCTGACGAAATTCATCCAGTCGAAAGAGCTCAAGCTGTCCAACGAAGCGTTCACGTCCAAAGCGCCCGCCGACGTGATCGCGAAGGAAACGGAATCGCTCAACGATTTGAAAACGCAACTGAAAACCGCGCAAGCCGCGCTGGGCCGCTTGAAATAGTCGATCTAGTGCGAGGCCTTTTTCTTCAACCACCGATCGAGTATTTCGAGCAACCGTTTCGGGTCGATCGGCTTGATACAGTAGGCGTCCATTCCCGCTTGGAGGCACTTGTCTTCGTCCCCCGTGGTCGCATTGGCCGTCAAGGCGATGATCGGTATCCCCTCCAGCGGCGGGTTCGCATTGTCGCGACTTTTACGAAATCCGTCCCGCTCCAAACTCCGTATGGTTTGGGTCGCTTCGAACCCGTCGACGTCGGGCATCTGGCAATCCATGAGAATCAAGTCGAAATACTGCCGCGTGAAAATATCGATCGCTTCCCGGCCGTTGTTGACGATCTCACACTGATAGCCGAACTTGGTGAGTATTTCCCGGACGACGAGCTGATTGATCTTGTTATCCTCCGCGACGAGAATCAAAGGAGGGATGTCGTCGGAGGCGGGAGCCGATTCGCGCTGAGGGAATCCGTTTTCCGTTCCGTTTTCCTGCAAAGAAGGGAGTGTTTCGAAATTCACGACCTTCCCCGACCCGAAGAGAACCGAAGCGATCGCATCGAACAACGTGGAACTGAAGACCGGTTTGTTCAAGGGAAAAGCGGCGTCAAAGTCGATGGGCGAATTTTCCGTCGGTTCCGATGCGAGCGGTAATAGCTGGATCATCCGCGTTTTATTCGACGTCGGGGATTCTTTGACGGCGCGGACCAATTCGTATCCTGCGGTATCACGGAGCGTGTCGTCGACGATCATCAACGAAACCGGTTGCCGGGTCGACGCGGCTTCTTCGAGAATCTCCTCCGCTTCGGTTTTCGTCTCGCAGGATCGGCAATCGAACCCCCAGCTTTGAAGTTGTTCCCGGAGCGACTCCCGCTGGGAACGATTTTCATCGACCACCAGAGCCCGGACGCCGTCAAATCGAAACGGTCCGAGCAGGTGTTCCATCCGAATTTGATTCTCGTGAAACGCGAGTTCATAATCCTCGGACGAATCGACTCGCGATTCCGATTCCCGCCGCCCTGGTTCCATAGGAACTTCAAACCAAAATTGCGCCCCGGCCCCTTCCGAACTGACGACGCCGATACGCCCTCCCCACAGGTGAACGAGCCGGCGGGAAATCGCAAGTCCCAATCCGGTCCCTCCCGCTTTCCGCGTCGCTTGGGAATCGATCTGCGAAAACGACTGAAACAGTTTGTTCTGCTGTTCCACCGGAATCCCGGCCCCGGTGTCCTCAATTTCAAAACGGATCAAATACTTCGGCCCCACCCAGGACGGAGCTTTTGTTGCGGTCTCGTCGTTGTCTTTCTGTTTGTCATTCAACGCATCAGGACCGTGCCCCTTGCAGGAAACGACGATTTTCACGCCGCCGGTATCGGTGAATTTGATGGAATTCCCGGCGAGATTGATCAAGATCTGCCGCATCCGTCCGGCATCACCGCGAACGAAGCGTGGAACGTTCTCCTCGAACACGCTGGAAATTTCGAGACCTTTTTTGCTCGCCCCGGACGCGAGGATTCCGACGACCGACTCGACCATGTCGACCAAATCGAAATCGTTGATTTCCGTTTCGAGTTTGCCGGCTTCGATTTTGGAAAAGTCGAGAATGTCGTTGATGAGAAACAGGAGCGATTTGCCGGACGTTTTGATCAACTGGGCATATTCCTGCTGCTTCGGCGAAAGTTCGGTTTCGATG
>JAVBTU010000281.1:0-5187 GCA_031556015.1 Thermoguttaceae bacterium | reverse complement strand
GGTTGTCTTTGTTGTCGGTGTATTGACGCTCGGAGCTTTTGTGGGCGTTCAAATTGGACTCGTGAAACCAAATGTGCGCTCACATTGGGATAAGCAAGCAAATCTGGAAAGGCAAATGATGTCCAATCTGGACAAGGAAATGCAGCAATGGAACATCAGGCAAGTGGAGAAATACAGAGATGCCCAAAATTTGGAGAAAGACACGAAAACGGAAACAATTCAAAAAATTAAAGAGGAAGAAAAAAAACAGAGTGAGTTATTCCGTATCCAAGTTTCTAATATTATGAAAAGAGGAGCTCCAGAGCAAATCGCCCTGAAAGGTCAATTCGAAAAGGATTTGAAACCCTGGCGTTTTTTGGTGCAAGCATTATTGGGGAGCGGATGTTTGCTTACTATTATTGGTGTATTTTTTTCGTGGATTCACTTGTTCCGTATCCGTCGAAGTAGAGAAAAGCCGTTTTTTCGGCTCGGGCTTGCAACTGCGATTCCCTTGCCGATGCTTGCTCTTTGGGGCGGTTCGCTTGTACTCTTTGTATTACCGTATCCCGGCGGCGTCACGTGGACGCTCGGCAATCTTGTCGGGTTGGGCGTGTCGATCTACTTGGTCCGCACGACTTACCTTTGGGCGAAGGGATAGAACGCCCCCAAAAGAGCCGGGGATGGAGCGTAGCGCAATCCCCGGGTAGAATCAAGCGTGCAACCCGGGGACTGCGCCGAGTACGGCTTCGTCACCGGCTCATTTTTGATCGTTTCGTCCCCGGCTCATTTTGTTTTTTTGAGAGTGTTATCATGAATTTCGATCCTTCGCGGTTTTCTTATGTACTCGTCACTTCCACGACGTACGGAAATTGGTTGCCGGGAGACGCTCGCGGATACGTCGAAGAACACAATGAATACGGAACACCGTTTGATACTCCTTCGGAAGCGCTGAACCGGTTCGCGAGAGGAATCATGAATGAATCTGTCGTATTTTTCAATGCCGAACAGGCCGAACTCATTCTGACCCGTTGGCGAGACACGGCCGGAGAGCTTGAAGGGCGGTTGATTGCCGTCGCGATCATGCAAAATCATTTTCATTTTGCCGGATTCTTTCCCGGCAAAATTTCGAAAGCGAAACTGCTCCAATTTTTCAAAGGTCGAGCCAGTCGGGCGTTGAATCAAAAGTACGGTAAACGAACCTGGTGGACCGATTCCGGCTCGGTTCGATACAGTTTCGACGAATCCGCTTTCCGAACGAGAATCGCGTACGTCAAAAAACAGAATAACCCGCTCGTTCTCTGGAGCGGCCCTGAATTCGAATAACCCCAAAGAGCCGGGGATGAAGCGCAGCGTAATCCCCGGGTAAAACCAAGCGTGCAACCCGGGGACTGCGCCGAGTACGGCTTCGTCCCCGGCTCATTTTTGATCGCTTCGTCCCCCGGCTCTTTTGTCGAATAACAAAATGAAAGACGATACGTTTCACACGACGCATTGGACGGCGATTCTTGCCGCAAAAGAGGATCGCTCCGCTCTCATGGCGCTGTGTGAAACGTATTACACGCCGATCCGGAAATTTATTGAACGAAATGTGCAGCGGGACCAAACCAACCGCTACGGTCCCCGCGACGCCGACGATTTGACGCACGATTTTCTTTCCAAACTTCTGGCCGGGGGGATGTTCGAACATCTACGACGGGACCGGGGGCGGTTTCGCTCGTATCTTCTCGGAGCGGTCGCCCATTTTCTCGACCATGTTCGGGAAAAGGAGTCGGCGGACAAGCGAGGCAAAAACGTAACGTTTTCACATTGCGGCCCGGGCGAGATTCCCGCTGCGGATGATCCAGTTTTCGATCGGGATTGGGCGTCGGCGATTATTTCCGGGGCAACGCAGCGGCTGAAGATGGAGGAAGCGAACGCGGAAGATTTTTTGCCGTACCTGACCGCAGAGTTGCCGGGAGAGCGGCGTCGTGAGTTGTCGCAAAAATCCGGAATGTCGGAAATCGCGGTGAAAGTCGCTTTGCATCGGCTCCGCAAACGTTTCCGACAAGTGGTACGTGAACAGATCGCAACCACCCTCGACGGAGCCGAGCCCGACAGCCCCGAAACGACCGCCGAACTCGACTACCTGATTCACGTGCTCTCACAAAACGAAAAGAGCATGAAAAACCCTTACGGGGAGTACGTCTAATGAAAAAAGGATGGTTTCGATGAAACCACCCTCTCGAAAATGCGTCCGTTGTATCTCGACGATCGCTTAGAACTTGATATATCCTTCCAGTCCGACCGTAAAGAGGTTCTTGCTCCGGAAGTTGCTGAACATACCGTACGACTGGTAGCTTCCGTCGGGATAGCCGACATTTCGTTCGACGTCGCTCCAATCCCAGCGAATTTCAGGTCGTAGCGTGATACACGATGTAGGTTTCCAGTTCAGCCCCAACGTGAAGTTGTAATAATTCTGGCCGCTCGTCCAACTGCTGAAGTAAGGGGACTGCCAGTAGTCTCCGTAAGGATAAAGTCCTCCGATCCGGGAGTTGTGGGTATCCTGGAACCATTCGAACCGTCCGCCGACCGACCAGCAGTCGTTGATCGTGTAGTAGAGATAGTTGACGATCGACGCCCATTGTCCGTTGACGTAACTGGTCGACGTGCCGGCGCCCGGATTCAACTGGGTATTCCATATTTCATTGACATTTTGCTCGAATCCGAGATCGTGCTGGATCGCCCACTTCCAACGCGGGGAAAGTTGGCGACTGTAAACGAGACTGTAATTCGTGCGATCTCCCTGTGGATAGGGCTGCGAAACTTCGTTCGAGTGGGCGTTTCCAGTCTGAATCGTGAACGCCAGCTCCGCATTCCGGTCGTTGCTGACCCACTTAAATCCTGTGAGGATGGAGCAGCTTCCGCGGGGACTGTCCCAAATATCCCAACCGCCGGTCACGCCGATGATCGCGGACAGTCGTTGTGTAACCTGCTGGTTCACGACGACCCCGGTGAACGTCATCGGTTCCCCGTGCGTCATGGACCAGGTGTGCGAGTAGAAAAAGTTTTCCGGCGCCATCGGCGACTCGTACCCCATCATGGAGTAAAAGTGTCCCGCTTTCACGGTCGTTCCGAGCCCGAGCGGCAGGAAAATTTCGCCATAGAGCTGCGGCATGGAAAGACCGTATTTGGATGCATGACCGCCATTTCGAGGCCCATCCGAGGAATTCCAGCTCGCCGCTGCTTTCTTCGGGTCGAGATCCCAAATCGGCCTGCCCCAAGGGTCCGACGTTTTCGTCTCCAGTCCGAGCGCGGAGGTGAAATAGTAATCGGTTCCGTAAAGCAAATCGAGCCGTCCACCGATGTCGATCGCGTTTCGGTTGGTATTCACGTTTCTTCCAACCGTAAAGTACAGTTGGTTCATGATGAATTCATTGTAAATATCCGGGAATCGGTTCACCGCTTCCACGTCTCGTTTGGGCGAGCGGGAAGGGAGAGTCGCACCGGCGCTGAGCCAGGCGCTCATGAAAAATTGGCTTCCACCGCCGCAACGAGGGCCGAAATCCCCGAATTTGAAACGGCTGGAAGCGAAACAACCGGCTCCGAAACGTCCGAATTGAGCGGAGGTGACGCATCCGCATCCGCCGTCGCAGTAGCTTTCGCAGGAACTGCACACACACGGAGAAGGACCGCACGGTTCGCAAACCGGTTCGCAAGCCGACGGCAAACAGGCCGAGGGCAAGCAGGGGGCCGTTTCGTCGGGTTGCGGTGCGGTCGGAGTACTCCAGGAGCGAAGCGGCTTGGCCGAACCAAGGGGAGCATTGATAAACGAGCCGTTGCCAAGCTCGGAATCTTCCGATTCCATCATGTCGGAGTCGAAAAGGACGTTGTCGCTGGCCGGTTTGATGACGGCCGCGGAGTTTTCCGAAAAGGCAAACGCCGGTTGAACGAGGGACGTACCGGAGGAATCGGCTTGGGCGACGTTTGACACACATAATGCCAAAGCAAGGAGGGAGGGAAACACGAATGATCGGGTTCTCATTTTGTTCTCCACGAAAATGATGGCGGTTCTTCACCGAAATAACCGCACAGGGTGTTTACAGAAACGACGCTCCCGTGACAAAGTCTGGGCGAAGGGAGCGGAAGTTTCGTTTTTTCTGGGTCTTCTGGGTCGAAAATAATGCACAAGCGGAAAAATCGGGAAATCGATGCTGCCGCTGCGATCAACATGACTATCGTCTCCGTTGCATCGAAAAGAAAACTAAAAAGAGTGAAAATCCATCATTTTCCTACAATCAAGACGTCGCTCAAACCCCTTAAATTCTAACACTTGGCGATACAATCGTTTCATCTTACTTAACAGGAACAACCGGGATAAAATTTACGGCTTGTAGGGGGTTTTCGCAATAAAACGCTTCAAGGGATCGTGCGGAATTTTACAAAAATAACGCCTGTCAAATCGATTATCGTTTCACCACGTCTGAAGTCTTCCGTCGAAATTCGCTAATTCTTTATTATTGCATCGATAAACAGGAGTCGATATTACGTGAGAAAGGGCATAAATGGCGGAACATTCGTCATAACCTGAGTAATCATTATGCTTTCCGAGATTGAAAAAATTGGAGAAAAATAACTGTTTTTTTATAAAGTTTTTTGAAATGTTATTGTCAATCTTGGTTATTTTAGGTATCCTAACCTCAATTTCTCGAATATAGGCGATTTCCTAAATTGCCTAAATTTCGCGAAAAAATGAAAAACTGTTGTTTTTCCATGATCCCCCTGATATGATTGTCATTCATGCATCTGTCAAAAGTCATTGGAGAAACCGACGACGACTCGAAAGTTTGTCGCGATGGTGTCACATTAACGAGGCGGGCCGCAAGATCGTATACGGGCGGGTTCGTCGAATCCCTATTTATTTAGAATTAAGGATTACATGTTCCTTACCGATTCATCCGTGACAGAACGATTGTTTCTTTCACATTCCTCGTGGTTTGATATTTTCGCCGGGCAGGCACGGACCCGTTGTTCAAAGCCGTCCCCGTTTTCGTTGAATCCCCCTTATGGTGACGAAATTCGTGACTCGATTCGAAGTTGGTTTCGAATCGAAACGGGTCGTTCGACAGTTGCAATCATTTTCGCCTAAGGAATTCCCACGCATTATTCAATTTTACAGAGAGACACTACTCCGGAGGTTTAACACATGAATTTTCTGAATTTCTTCAAAGG
>JAVBTU010000493.1:0-5833 GCA_031556015.1 Thermoguttaceae bacterium | reverse complement strand
TATCGAATCACCAAAGACGACGGCAGTGTCGCGATTCGGACCGACCTGTATTCGTTCAAACAGATCGGAGCCGGCGAGATCGTTCCCGACGGCGGCGATTACACCGGGCTGGTCGACGAACTGTCCGGATCGGTCAGTTGTTCCGTCGTCGTCGATATGGATCGGGTTACGCACCATTTGCAGGAAAAAAAGAGTGTCGACGGAGTTCTCGTTCCTTCGTTTCCCGAATTGAAATTCGAAACGACCGACGAATTTTGGAAGGACGAATTCGATCCGGAGCGCCCCGTCCCGAAAAAGCTGGACGATTACATCATCTACCAGCTCCACATCGGGGCGCTCGGATTCGGTTCGAGCCGGGCCGGTTCGCTGGAAGATGGAATCAAGCTCCTCGATCATTTGGTCGAGCTTGGCGTCAACGCGGTCGAACTGCTCCCGATCTCGGAGTTCGCGGGCGGGGCCGCCCAATGGGGATACGCGACGTCGCACTATTTCGCCGTCGAATACAGTTGCGGCGGGCGGGACAAATTCATGTACTTCGTCCGGGAAGCGCATCGGCGAGGCATCGCGGTGATCGTCGACGTCGTCTACAACCATTTCATCCACAGCGGCGATCGGGCCGAATGGATGTATGACACGAATACGCACGAAAAGAACCCGTACTACTGGTACGAAGGGAACCCGGGCGATTACCGCGAGTATGACGCCAAAGTCCCCGACGCGTTCAAGGGACACGGCGGATACCTCGACAATCTCTCGACCAACTACGCTCCGCGGTATTACGAAGAGCCGGTTCGGCGGATGTTCATTTCCAGTGCGATCGCGTTTCTGGAAGAGTTTCACGTCGACGGATTCCGGCTCGACCAAACGACATCGATCCACGCGTACAACGTACTCCACGCCGACGGGCGGCCCGTGCCCCGGGCAAATCTTTGGGGCGTCAAATTCCTCAAGGAGTTCACGCAGTCGCTGAAAATGGTGAACCCGAACGTCGTGATCACTTGCGAAGACCATTCGAATTGGGACGCCGTGACCAAACCGGTCGCCGAGGGCGGGCTCGGTTTCGACGCGACTTGGTTTGCCGACTTTCATCATCACCTCAACGGCGCCAACTGCGGCGAACAGTACGCCCAGCTCATTCCCACGGCAGGGTATGGCGGGAACGATCCGCTCGCCCTGGACAAATTCGCCGGAGCTTTGGCCGCGTCGGGGGATCACAAAATCGTGTACGCGATTTCCCACGATGAAGCGGGCAATTCCGGTCGCGACAATCCGCCGCAAACGCGGTCGCACCGGACGATGCGGTTGGCCGTGCGCGACGATATGGTTCCGGAAACGCGACACTTCGCCGAAGCGCGGAGCAAATTCGCGTTCGGTATCACGGCGACTTCCGCCGGAACGCCGATGTTTCTGTTCGGGGAAGAAGTCGGATGTACGAAGGATTTTCTCTACAACGCCGTGCTGGAAAACCGCGAGGATCTTTACGATTTGAAAAAGAACGACGGGCGGTTTTTGTTCGCGTTTTACCGGGAAATGATCCGTTTTCGTCGCGAACACTCCGCTTTGAAATCACGGAACATCGACATTGTTTACGTCCACGATTCGGACCGCGTTCTCGTTTTTCGGCGTTGGGACGAATCGGAAAATCTTTTGGTCGTCGCTTCGTTGAACAATAAGCCGTTTGCCCAAGGGTACGTCGTTTCCTCGAAAGACCGGCTTCCGGACGGACATTGGACGGAAATCTTCAACGGCGACTCGCCGGAATTCGGCGGCGACGGTATCACCGGCAGCGCGAGCCCCGTCGTTTCCCAAGCGGGAGAAATGAAAATCGTGATCCCGGCCAACGCGATCGTGGTGTTGCGGAAAACCGTTTGACCGTCACTCGGCGGCGGCGACAATCTCTTCGACGAGAATGCTTTCGTTCGTGTAAATGTCGATTTCCGAAGCGATTTTCAGGGCGGTGCGAACGATTTCCGTCGCGGACAGTTCGCTGTGCGCCAAGAGCGCTTTCGCGGCGGCCATCGCGAAATTTCCGCCGCTGCCGATCGCGCAGATGCCGTCGGTCGGTTGAATCACGTCGCCGTTTCCGGACAGAAGCAGCGTGTTCCCCGCGTCGATCACGATCATCATCGCTTCCAAGCGCCGCAGCGACCGGTCCGTCCGCCATTCTTTCGCCAATTCCGTCGCGGCCCGGGGCATGTTCGAAGGATAATCCTTGAGTTTCGCCTCGAACCGTTCCATCAGCGCAAAAGCATCCGCCGTCGAGCCGGCGAATCCGGTGATGACTTTGCCGTCGAGAATCTTGCGGATTTTATTGGCGTCCGATTTCATGATTGTATCGCCGAGCGTGACCTGTCCGTCTCCGCCGATGGCAACCGTGCCGCCCCGCCGCACCGTTAATATGGTCGTACTTCGTGATTTCATGGCGCTCCAATATGAGGTTAACCGCTCTCGAACAAAAACGGGATTTTAGCACGAAAGGAGAAAATCGACAATGCGGGCGAAATGCTCTTCCCCGGCGACGCGATTTATGCGCAACGTCCTTTTTAGGAAGTGTTTCGCGAACACGACTGGGACTATACGTGAGGTGTGGTTGGCATTGACGAAAACGGCGATGTCGGTGTTGCGTTAGGTGCAGGAGCCGGACGAACCGCCGATACAAACGGTGCCAAACTTTCCAAGCGTTCACAGGCTCATGGTTAAAACAGGGGAATTGGTGTGGCGGTATTGTGGTTCATTCAATGCAAAATCGCAACCGAAGTGATCGACTCGAACACCGCTTTCTCCGCTGATTACCGCACTTCCATACCAATTCGCTGTGGGGTGTGATTCGTCCGTGTGCAGCCTGTCGCCGGCGACGGGGCTAACTTTCTCACCGATTCCGGCCCAAACTCAAATCGCGTAGGATCTGTCGAATGCGGAGTTGTTGGCGGGCAAGTTCGTCGACCCCTTTTTCAAGAACGGCGAGATCCGACTTTCCCTCGCCGAGCAGTTGCTCATAACGGGCAGTTCGTTCGTTGACCCGACGCTGCATCGTTCGAATCATCCGTAGTTCGGACAATTGGTTGATCAGGTTTTGTTCGTCCTCGGACGCTTGGCCTTGAGAGTTTTGCTGTTTTTTGTCCCGTTCCTGGGAATCTTTTTTCGCTTGAGTCACGGCGTCGATCATTTCCTGAATCGCTTCGATAATCGAATCCTCCACGGTTTGCGTCGTCGCACTCACATCGGCCCGGGCGAGACGCTGTTCGACTTCGAGCATATCGAACCGCGTCTGCTCCAGCGATTCGTTCATCGCCTGCGCCGTCCCGTCTTCCCGGAGCAGCACCAGCGCGGCGTCCGCCTCTTCAATGACTTTCGACTGGTCGACACTGAGCCGGCTCGCCAAGATCTGGACCTGTCGTTCCGCATTGGTTTCGGAGTCCGTTGTTTCCGAAAGCTGCTTTTCCAGCCGTTCCGTTTGCGCACGGATCGCTTTTTCCAATTGCAGCATTTTCCGCAGCCGCGCGTCGAGGTACTGGAGCGATTGCATCAGCTCCTCTTCCCGGAGTTGCCGCAACAGCCGCTCCAATTCCGCGCGGGCTTTCTGCAATTCCGCGATCGCTTCTTCCTGGTCCTCGACGGCCCCTTTTTTCTCCGCCTTTTCCAGTTGCTCTTGGGCACGCTTCATCCGTTTCTGCGCTTCACGCATCGCCTGTTGCGTCGGAGAGGATTTTTCCTGCGGTTCCTTTTCGGCTTGAGGATCATCGTCTTCGGGAGATTCGGAACCGTCCTGATTTTCGCCGTCCTGCGGGTTCGGTTTGCTTTGCGAATCCTTGCTTTTGTCTTTTTCGTCGCCTTGCGGGTTCGGCTTGCTTTGTGAATCTTTGTTTTGGTCTTTTTCGCCGTCTTGGGGCTCAGAGTCTTTTTGCTCCGTTTTTTCCTGGGACGGGGGACCGATTTCCTGAATATCGCCCATGCGCTGGGAGAGTGTTCGGGTCTTGTCGCCGATTTTTTCCTGATCCTGAGCGACCGGCTTGAGGTTTTCCGCTTCGGTTGTTCGCCCTTTGAGACTCCGTTGCTGGAGGATGAGTTCTTCGATTTCTTTGAGAACTTCCTTGATTTTTTCCTTCTCGGCAACGCGGAGTTTTTCGCGGTTTTCGCTTTCGAGGAGCTTCAAGAGTTCGCCGAGGTCCTTTTCGAGCCCGGTCTGAGCGTCAATCGCCTGGGTAAAACGACTTTTCTGAAGAATCGCGACGATTTCCTCGAACCGCAGCGGAATGAGCCGATCTTTGCTTTCAGCGATCACCTTTTTCAGCAGCGTCGCTCGCCGGGGATTCGTCGTCGCGTTCATCTCGGCCATACGCAACAGGATCGCTTCAAGTTGATCGTATTTACCCGAAAGAGCCTGTTCCTTATCAGGCAGGGCCGGACTTTTTTTCGTCGCGGCGTCTTGAGCATAGACCAAGGCGATCGAACCGAGAAAGAGAAACGCGAAAAGAGCGGCAATGAGATTACGCATGTCAACCGGTCGAGAATCGGTTTTCCGACGGCCGGATCGCGAATCCGACGGCCGGAAAACCCTAGGAACTAAAATTCACTCAGCCCGGTCAAATAGGTATGACAGTAAGGGCAGATGTGGTACCCGACGTCGATGTCCCGTTCGCAGTTGGCACAGGTTTTCGTCGAGGGGAGAACGGTCGTGGAAGCGACGGAACGACCGAAAACCGACGGCTTCTGCGCAACGGCCGCGAACGAAGTCGCGGTCGTCGCATACGCCGAGGCTCTCGGTTCCGGATCGCCGAGAATGTCTAAAATCGCACTTTCCGACAGAACATCCTGTTTGACGGCAGGGATGACGACGGCACACTTGCAGACGGGGCATTTCCCCGTTTTACCTGCACTCGATTCTTTAGCCGTCAGGTTGTGTCCATTAGGACATTTAATATGGATGGCCATGAGTGTACCCTTCCTTTCGGTATTGCAGCTTTCGGGAACATAGTGGAAGTCAATAAAAATGGTATAAAGCAGATCGGGGCCGACCCAAACAGGCCCGCCGTCGACTCGTCGGGGTTCGCGGTTTCGTGCATGACGGGACGGAAAAGTACCACGTCAAAAAACGATTCCCGCTCGGAATACCGCCGGTTTGGAAAATAAGTATTTTTTTCAAAATCTCGACAAAGAACCCCGACAACCCACGCGATGCAATTTTACACTATTTTCCTGCGAAAAGAAACAGGCGGGTTTATTTTTCAGTCGGCGCGTCCTGAAAAAACTCCCGGCGAGCAATGATTATCGGTTTCATGCCATTTTTCCGGATTTTGCCCTTGAATTCCTCGGCCAGAAAACGATATAATGAGTCGGCATCCGATTCCCGGAGGCTTGCTCTCCGGCTTAATGTACACCGCCCGACGCATCTCGGGATTACAAGGAAGTTAAAAATCATGATCAAAAATACCGCACTGTCTTTGACGTGTCTCACGTTGTTCTTCTTGTCCGGCTTGGACCGCTGCGAAGCCCAGGCCCGCGCCGCCCGACCGGCGGCCGCCAATCCGCAGGTCGCTTCCTCGGCGAATACCGCGAATGCCGAACTTTTCAATCTCCCGGACGGTACGGCCGCGCCGGAAGCGACCTCCGACCCGAACGCTTTGGACTCGATTCCGGAAGTGCGTGAAGGGCTCGAATTGCTGCAATCCGGAGAACGGGACAAAGCCGCGGAGTTGTTCGCCGCCGCCTACGTTAAGCGGCCCGACCTGATTCCCGCCGGAACCGCAGTGGCCGTGAAGATGTTCAACGATAAGCGGTTTGATCAGTCCCGGTACTGGCTCGAAAAAACGATCGACGATTGCCCGGAAGATCC
>JAVBTU010000315.1:0-5931 GCA_031556015.1 Thermoguttaceae bacterium | reverse complement strand
CGGCAGGAAAAATTCATTCCTAATATTTCTTTCCCAAAAAATGCGAAACATTTCTTCCTCTCTGCTTTCTGCCGCCTGCTGTCTGTCGTCTATTTTTACCAAAAGAGTCAACTTACAGTTTTAGGCTTGACCAACCAGTAGTGCCCGGGGATTGCGTTTCACTTCATCCCCGGCTCTTTGGGCGTGTAAAAGGAGATTATTTCAGGACTTCCAAAACCACCGGAAGGAGGTCGGTGTTGTCGATGAACTGGCCGTGGAAGTCGTTTGCGGGAGTTCGGAATTCCTGAAAAATGTTTTCCATTTTTTCGTCGACGCCGCGCACTTTTTTCTCGAACAGTTTCGCTCCCGGTCCTTTGGCCCAAAGGGGGACGAGTTGATTCGTGTGGGAACCGTATCCGTACTGGACCTCGGGAACCCGCCCTTGGCCGCGGTTGACGACCTTTTGAAAGCCGTTGAATTTCTCCCCCTTGTCGAATTTTTTGTTGTCGTTTTCGTCGTCGTAAGTTCCCGGCCCCCACAGGTCGCCGGTTTCATGGTCGGCGGTCACGATCACGAGCGTTTCGTCCCAAGAGCTGAAATCGTCGACCCACTCGCAAACTTTTTCCACGGCCTTCAGAAAACTCGTCGTCTCCATGACGGAAAGCTCGATATCGTTCGCATGGTTCGCCCAATCGATCGCACCCCCTTCGATCATCAGGACGAACCCTTTCGGATTGCGGGAAAGCAGCGCGATCGCTCCAAGCGACATTTCCGAGAGCGTCGGGATATTTTCGAGATCCGCGTCGGCGAAACGTTTATGCAACCGCTCTTTCGCTTCAGGCAAGTCCGGAGCTCCGTCTTTGGGCGCGAAGGAATCGTGTTCCCGGGCGATTCCGATCATTTTTTCCGGCAATGTTTTATTCGCCTGCGACATGCGACGGAAATCTTCGACGGTCTCGAAAAAGAGAAATTCCGAGCCGTCTCCCTGATTGTTCAGGCGGTTCCACGTCGCCTGCCCGCCGAGATATTGGTAGTCCGGCTCGACCGGCTTGCCGTTTTTGTCGACGCCGAATTCGATCCTTTTTCCCTGTTTATAAAACGGGTGCCCGGATCCCATCATCACGGAAAGCGGTCCCCGATCCAGCATATTGTTGAAAATGGATTCGTAGTCCCCCCTGGATTTATCGTGTGCCCCGAACGCGGCCGGGGTCGCATGGGAAATCATGACCGATGAAATCGCTCCACCAGACCGGTTCCGCTCGACTGCATACTCCGCAAGCAGTTTCAGCGGTTCCTTATCCTTGTCCGCTCCAATGCGGCCGTTAAGGGTTTTGCAGCCGGTGTACATCGTCGTCGCGGCCGCGGCGGAATCGGTCACGACCGTTTGCGTGGTCTCGTTGCGGAAACTCATCCCCCCGGCGCTCCAGACGGTTTTCGGATCGTATCCGAGAGAAAGATCGCTTCGCGGATCGGCGTCTTTGGTAATCGAGAACGTCGACATTCCGACGAGTACGGGAAACTTCGATACGGCTTCCCGGTCGATTCCCCCGCTTTTCCAGGCCGCTCCGGCCAGGTAGCTGTTGAAACCGCACCCGTCGGCGATCATGAGGATCACGTTCTTCGCCTTCGGCGGCGCATCGGCCCCTCGTGCTAATCCGGGAGTGAGAAGAAAAAAACACAGAAAAAAATGCGAAAATCGTTTCATCATGGAATTGGTCCGGTTAGCCGGAGGCCCGCGCGGTTACTCAAAAACATCGCCCCCAATACAGACCATGTATAGCCCGACATCCTTTCCCAGTCAACCCAAGAGATCGGGCGCGAATAAATTTCCTTGTGAAAAGAGGCAACCGCCGTCGCGAGAAATTTGGGCGTACGATTTCAGCGAAAATTTTCCCTGTTGCGTGAAATCGGAGAAAGAAGTACAATCCCGAGCCTTTTTCCCGCGATTTGAGAGGTTTTCAAGGAATCAATATGAGCGGGGCCCTCTCGCGGGATATTGACCGGATGCGGAAACTCCTGTCGGCGGCCGATTTTCCCGGGTTTATGGAGCAAGCGATGATTATTCAACAAAAATGCCAACCGATTCAACTGATCCTCTCCGATGTCGACGGAATTCTGACCGACGGCGGAGTCGAGTTCAATAACCAGGGAATCGAGACGAAACGCTTCAATATTCGGGACGGTCTCGGAATCAAGCTTTGGCAAAAAGCCGGATACCATTTCGGTCTGATCACGAGCCGAACCTCCCAGATCGTGAAAATTCGCGCGACGGAACTCGGAATCGATATTGTCCGCCAGGGGGTCGCTCAAAAATTGGCGACTTTGGACGAAATCGCGCGATCCTTGGAATTGGATTACGAACAAATATGCTATATTGGCGATGATTTTCCGGACTTGCCGTGTATCAAAGCGGCCGGTTTCGGAGCGACCGTGCCGGAGGCGTCCGACGAAATCCTCAACGCTGCCGACTACACGACGAAAAGTCCCGGCGGACACGGAGCGATTCGCGACCTGATCGAAACGATCCTCAAAGCCCAACGTCGTTGGGACGGGGTGATCCAACACTATATGTGAGTTAGCCCCGTCGCCTGCGACGGACTGCACACGAACGAATCACCTCGCAGCGGTTCGCAGGCGAACCGGCTAACGGGGCTTTCCTCCTTTTTTCCATGAAAAATCTATTCAAACATCAATATTCGTCTCTCGCCCTGAGTTTTCTCGGCGTTTTGGTCGCGTATTGGGTTTATGCCGGGCTGATCGTTCCCGTCGTTTTGCCGCGGGACGGGGGGTTCGAAAAGAGTAAGGAAACCATTGGGAACGTTCCCGTCGAGGAGATGGAGTGGAAGAAATATCTCGCCAATCTCTTTCCCGAGGGAAAATGGGAAAGATCGAGCAAATACAGTATTTGGAAAGACAATTTCGTTCTCCTGTTCGACGACTACAAACAAACCGGCAATCGGGTCGAATTGACTCCTTGCACTGTTTTGTTCCTGACCGGCGAAATCGGGAAAGACGACGAGGAACTCTTCCGCCAGGCGATCATTTTGCAGAGCAACGACAACGCCGTCCTGGAGTTCGACGGTCCGTTTAGTCCTATTTCCGGCAACAAGGCGAAATTCGTCCGCGGGCGACTTTCCGGCGATGTGTCCGTCCGAAGCGATATGAAAGATCCCGGACCGGAAGACAATTTGTCGCTCTTGACGCACGAAGTGATTTTCAGCGACAGCCAAATTCTGGCGGACAACGACATCGACTTTCGATTCGGAATGAGTCATGGAAGCGGCAAAACCCTTCACATCTCACTCGCTCCGAGCGATCCGAAGAATTCCAAAAGCTCCAAAACGATCACCCGCGTCGAACTTCAGAAGGTCAAAAGCATCAATCTCAACATGCCGTCGAATCGAATAACAACCGACGGTGAACCGCAATACGATCGATTCGTACTCAAATGCGAGGGAAGAGTCGCGTTCGAGCCCGACCCGGAATCGGATGTGTTCTGGATCGGCACGTTTTACACGGACGTCGACGTCGCCCGGGTCGTCGAGGGGTCTTACGACACTTTGACATGCAACCAGCTTTCCGTCCAGTTCGCTCCCAAGCCGAAGCCGGGAGAATCGCCGATCAAGAACAATAACCTCGCGAGTTTGCAGCAGCTTGCCCCGCTGAAGATGCTTGCGATAGGAACCGCGAAAGTCCGCTCTCCCAACAACAACGAATTCCTCGCCGAAGGGGATAAACTCGAGTACGACTTCGAGAAAGAGCGGCTTCTTCTCGACAGCGACTTGGCAATGGGCAAAACGGTGAAAATGTCCCTCTACGGCGGCAAGCAGTGGGCCGTCGGGAAGAAAATCGCGTACACGGCGGGGAAAAACGGACAATTCGGCGAGCTCTTCGCCCCCAACGGCGGTAAACTCCAGGGAATCATGTCCCCGGACAAACCGCAAGAGAAGCCGCGAACCTTTCAACTCGAATGGACCGACAATCTGCAAGCCAACCCGGACTTGGAGAATCCGGAACTGGTTCTTTGTCAACTGACCGGGCAGATGAGTATGGGAATCGAAAATCTCGGGACCATGTACGCCAAGGAAACCGTGATCTGGTTCAAGCAGAAAATGGGAGCGACGCCGCAGCCGGCGGAAACGCCGCCGGTTTCCGCACGAAATCCGTTGATTCGACAGGTTGCCGACTCGAAACCCGCCTTGTCCACCGGACCCGTGCCGCAAAAGCCGACCTTGACAAGCAACGCTCCGGCGAAACAGGACAATTCCGCGACTTCGCTGACTTCCGGGTTCCAATCGCTCACGCCCGACCGCGCCCGAATTCGCAAGGACGTCCGTTTCGTAACGCCCAACGGAGTTTGTACCGTCCGGGAAATGAACGTCTGGTTTTACGAAGACGACAAAGATACCCCCGCCCCGCAATACGCTTCGGCCCATACGGTCGCGACGCCGCTCAGCTCCGGACAGTCGTCCTCGTCCCGGTCGTTCCTGGGGGGAAACTCCGACGAAGGTTCGCAATTCGAGCTTCTCGGGGACACGATGGAATTACTCGTCAAGATGCGGGGCAACAACATGGAAATCGAGCGGCTTTTCCTCAACGGCGGCGGAAAACAGGTCAGCTTGAAGGAAACGAATCCGAAACTCCCTTCCGACCCGATCCGGATGTTCGGGACCGAGCTTCGCGCCTGGAATCCGTCGAGCGATCACAGCGTCGTTCAGCTTCTCGGAACGACCGCGAGCCCGGCCCATATCGCGGGAATGGAATCGACGTTGACCGGATTGGACATCGTCCTGAACCAACAGACGAACCAGATCAAAATCAAAGGGGGCGGGGAAATCACCTCGACTCAGATGATGCTGGCGAGTGATTTGGCTTCGTCGATCACCGGAGCGCCCGCGGTGAAAGAGCCGCCGCCGACCCCGCCTAAAAAACAGCTCCTCGTCGTTCGCTGGACCGGCGGGATGAATTTCGACGGAACCCGAATCACGTTCGAGAAAAACGTCGTCGCGAAATATCCACTCCAGGAATTGTACTGCAGTGTCATGAACATCGACTTGGATCGCCCGATTTCGTTGATCCAGCCGAAAACGACGCAGAACCCGGAAGTTAAGCAGGTCGAGTGTCTCGGCAAAGTCTTTTTCGTTTGTGAAGAGCGGGACGACGTGGATCAATCGAAACGAAAATCGATCCTGAAAGGGGAAAATCTCGATCGCATTCGAATTTATCCCGCGACGGGTCGCTTCGATGGAACCGCTCAGGGGACCGGGCAGGGGCGATTGCGGGCGACTCTGCTCAACGAAGGGACGAACTCTCCCCTCCCCGGCGCCGCGGCCGCGGACGGCAAGCCGAAGACCGGCTTGGTCCGGGTTGATCTGTACTTTTTCGGGAAAATTCTCGGCAATTTCAAAGCGTTTGAAGCGACGGCGACCGAATCGGTGATCTGCGTTTACTGTCCCGTGACGAACTGGGACACCGAAGTCGACATGGATAACCGGGAACTGCTTAAAGAGAACGAAGGATACCGACTCGACTGCGACGTTTTGGAAGTCGCGAAAATGGTCGATCCGCTTTCCCAGAAACAGGGGCTCGAATTGACGGCGTCTGGCTCGACGAAGATCGAGGGGAAACAGATTTTCGCCCGGGCCGAATCGGTCAAATTCAACCAGCTCAAGGACACGGTCATCATCGAAGGAAGCGGCGCGATTCCCGCCGAAATCCACCTCCAGCGCTCCGCGAACGGCGATCGGGAAGAACCGATTTACGTGCAGCAGCTCATCTTCAACACCCGCACGGAAAGCATCGAATCCAAAGGAGCCCGAGGAACGCAGTTTTTGAAGTGAATTTTTTCCGTTACGCCGGTTTCGCCTGCGAACCGCTGTTGAGCTTTCTCAAAAGTACGTGTCATTCTACTACTACGGCGCAATGACTATGTCCATTTACAACGATGAATTT
>JAVBTU010000277.1:0-9217 GCA_031556015.1 Thermoguttaceae bacterium | reverse complement strand
GTTCCCGCCGATCCGAAGAATCCCGGGTCGCAAGACAAACTGATCGTGCAACCGGGCGGATTGGTCGCACTGGATCCGGAGAGCGGCGAGATCCTTTGGCGGTCACCCGACGCGAATCATGACGCCGCATACGCTTCCCCGATTTTCGCGACGTTTTCCGGCAAACCGCAAATCCTCGCCTACGACCGGGATTCGCTCGGCGGTTGGGACGTCGAAACCGGCGAAAAGCGCTGGGAACTCCGTCCGCCGAAAAGAGGGGATTTCAACGTCCCGACACCGGTCGTGATCGGGAATCGAATCCTGCTTTCGTCCGAGAACAACGGGACCCGACTGTACGATTTCGACGAAAACGGCGCGATCCGCCCCGATCCGGTCGCGATCAACAACGATCTGTCGCCGGATTCCTCGACCGCCGTTTTCCTGGACGGAAATCTTTACGGCGTACATCGTTCCCTTTTCCGTTTGGATCCGGGCGATTCGCTGAAAACCGTGGGATCACTCGAAGAGGATGCGTTTTCCGATTATGCGAGCCTGATCGGCGGAAAAACGCGAACCGGCAAGAAACGACTCCTGGTCGCGGGGATGAACGGCGAGGTCCTTCTGATCGACGTCGACGACGCGACACCGAAACTCGCCGGCCGCATCGGCGCTCCGAGCGACACGGAAACGCTCCTCGCCCACCCCGCGGTGGTCGGACGAAAGCTCTACGTTCGGAGCGTCTCGGGACTTCGGTGTTATCTGACGGACTGAATCGCAACGGTTTTCAATTTTTCAGGAACTGAAATTTCGAAACACGATTACTGATTTTCCGCCCATTTTTTTATCGCGGCTTTACGCGGCTTTGCTCCGGCTATATAATCGCCGACATCGATGGTCGATCGAGGTCGAATCGCGATTCCTTCACACCAAAGGGCGGGGCCAGGCCCACCGCTGATCAGAAAACTTTCATGCTTCCGTCTCAAACCACTCGGGATGCGTTTTTGCTCGAAGAGATACTTCGCTCGCTCCCCGACATGGTCTTCGCGAAAGACGCCCAGGGTGTTTACATCGCGGCCAACCCCCCGTTTGCCGAATTCGTCGGGAAAACCGTTGAACAGATCGTCGGAAAAACGGACTACGAACTATTCTCGAAGGAAGTTGCCGACTTTTTTCGAGTGCAGGACGCCAAAGCGCAGGAACTTGGGACGAAACGAACCAACGAAGAATGGGTCGATTATCCCGACGGACGGCGAATCCTCCTGGAAACGGTGAAAACGCCGATGAAGCTACCCGACGGCTCCTCCGGAGGACTGCTCGGTCTGTCGCGCAACGTCACCGAAAGACATCTACAAGCCGAAGCCCTCAAAAAAAACGAAGAGGAACTTCAGCTCTACATCGACAACGCCCCCTATGGAATCGCCGTTTTGAACGATCGGGGACGATACGTCATTTTCAACCCGGCGGTTCGAAAAATTCTCGGACGCACGGATGAAGAGGTCGGCCGCTACGATCTCGGCGAAAAACAGTCGCCGTTGGTCCGGGCGTATCTGCTGGAAAAACTGAACGAATTGCTGACCAAAGGGGCCGTTCCCGTGACCGAAGCGGTCATTCGAGCCGACACCGGCGAAGAAAAACACTTGGAAGTTTCTGCCATCCGGATCAAGGAAAATCACAATCTGGTTTACCTCTCGGATGTCACTTCCCAGCGTAAGGCTGAAAGTGTCCTGTTGCAGCAGGAAGGATTGCTTCTGGCGACCAACCAAACGGCTCAACTGCTCCTGTCGGAACGGGAAGATTTCGAACATGCGATCTGGAAAGTCCTCGATCTGCTCGGTCGGGCGACGAAAGTCGATCGGGTTTACATTTGGCAAATGTATGTCGACGAAACCGGAAAACGCTTCGGTACGCAAATTTACGAATGGTCCGAAGGTGCCCCGCCGCAAGCCGGCAAAGAAACGACAACCGATATCCCCTGCGAGGGAGTACTCGCCGAATGGGTCGAAGTTCTCGAAAAGGGGGAAGCGGTCAACTCCACGGTCGACCGCATGAGTGAGGAAGCGAAAGCCCTGTTCACGGAACAGGGAAATCTTTCCATGCTCGGAACCCCGATTTTCTTCGATGGAAATCTCTGGGGGTTCATCGGTTTCGACGACTGCCATCAAGAACGGGTTTGGACGCCGACCGAAGAAGGGATTCTGCAAAGCGCGGGTTTGCTGATCGCCTCGGCGATTCGGCACAGGAAACTGCTCGATGAGCTCCAGGAATCGGATAAACGGTTCCGCGACACGATCGCCGCGACCGGGGAGTTGCTCTGGGAAATCGATCTGAACGGCCGGTTTACCTACTTTTCCAAGCAGTTCTACCAGACGACCGGCTTTGCGCCGGATGAATGTCTCGGGCGTACTTTTTACGATTTCGTTGCGTCGGAATACCAACCGTTGCTCGAAAGTTGTGTCCGTGATTTGCTGGGAGGGACCGTTCCTTTGATCCGAAACGTCGAGTTCCGATCTCACCACAAAAACGGGGAATTGTTGTGGTTTCGCGGTTCGGCGGTCCCGCTGCTCGACACGGCCGGGAAACCCTACGCCATTCGAGGAACGTTGCTGGACATCCGGACGGAAAAAGACGCGCTCCTTCAATTGGAACAGACGCTCAAGACACTTGCCGAAACCAACAAAGAGTTGGAGCAATCCATCCACCACGCACACGAACTCGCCGAGAAAGCCGAGCAGGCCAACGCCGCGAAAAGCCGATTCCTGGCGACCATGAGCCACGAAATCCGCACCCCGCTCAACGGCGTGATCGGTCTGTCCGAACTATTGCAACAGACCGACCTCACTCCGAAACAGAACGAATACGCCCAATTGATTCGCGCTTCGGGACGGACACTTTTGTTTCTCATCAACGATATTCTCGATTTTTCCAAAATCGAAGCGGGCAAGCTGGAAATCGATCACGAACCATTCGATTTACACGAGGTTTCGGAATCCGTGCTCGGAATCCTAGCCAGCCGGGCTGCGGACAAAGGACTTGAGCTGTGCAATGTAACGGCTCCCGACGTTCCCCGTTATGTTCGCGGCGACGGACAACGGTTGCGGCAGGTTCTCGTCAATCTCGTCGGCAATGCGGTCAAGTTCACGGAAACCGGCGGGGTTCGATTGCAGGTTTCCGCGACGCCGCTTCCCGACATGGAATACTATCGGCGCGTCGTCATAGAAATCCGGGACACGGGAATCGGCATTCCGGAAGACCAATTCGGTGTACTGTTTCAATCCTTTTCGCAGGTCGATACCTCCGCGACCCGGCGATTCGGCGGAACCGGGCTGGGGCTGGCGATTTCGCGACAGTTGATCCACCTGATGGGGGGCGAAATCACAGTCGAAAGCGAACTCGGACAGGGAACGGTTTTTCGAGTCGAACTGCCACTGGAAACGATCCCCTTCTCGAACGAATCCGAATTGACGGAAACGACGACCTCCGGCGAATCGAAGTCGGGCGCCCGGCATGGTCCAATCGACCTGTCCGGTCGAACGGTGATTATCGTCGACGAAAATATATTACTCCGCGAATCGCTTGCCGAACAACTTCACTCCTGGGGGATGGACGCGGCCAGCTTCGTCTCCAAGGCGGACGCCGCCGAAGCGATCCGCGACGCCGCGGAGCAAGGGCGGCCGTTTCAACTGGCGATTATCGACGGGGCATTGGAGGACGGCGACGGACGGGATCTCGTTCGGGAAATTCAAGCCAATCCGGAGCAATCCGTCGCGAAAATGCCGGTCGTCTTTCTCCAATCGCTTTCCGACTCTTCGATCGATGAGTCCTGCGAAGGGTCCGGTGTTTTCCGATTGAACAAACCGATTTACAGTTCCACGCTGTTTAACGCGATCATCGACGCGGTCGCGGCGCAAATGGGGCTCCACACTAAATCGGATTCGATTTCGGAGCGACCGAAGGATGTCCGACCGCAACAAGCCGCTTTTCCGGCCTCGCCGATTCGCATTTTGGTTGCGGAGGACAACAGTATCAACCAGATCGTCGTTCGTGAAATTTTGAACAACAAAGGTTGGGATTGCGACGTCGCCGCCAACGGCGTGGAAGCGTGTGAAGCGGTCAAGCGTCAGAAATACGACGTCGTGCTGATGGATTGTCAAATGCCGGAAATGGACGGGTTCGAAGCGACACGGATTTTACGGGACTACGAAAAAGACCGCGCATTCCTCATGCCGGATCATCCGCGGCGGATCCCGATCATTGCTCTGACCGCCAACGCGACCAAAGGGGACGAGGAAAAGTGTCTTCAAGCCGGGATGGACGCTTATTGCGTCAAACCGATCAATTCACAGCATCTCCTGGACACGATCCACCATTTTCTCGCCCGTTAGCCTGCGAACCGTTTTCCGTTAGCCGGTTCGCCTGCGAACCGTTGCATTATGCGACGAAAATTTTTCTCACTCGTTCTCCTGTTTGGAATTTGCCTGTCAGGTCGGCTCTGGGCGCAAGATTTGACCGTGGATTGCTCAACGATCACGGGTACGTTTCGCCCGCTTCACGGCGTCAACGGCGGTCCGCTTTGCGCCGGGGAAACGGTCGATTTGACGCCGTTGTGGAAAGACGCCGCGATTCCTTCGGCACGATTGCACGATTGCGAATGGCCCGCGCCGGTCGTCGTCGATATTCATTCCGTTTTCCCCGATTTCCGCGACGACGCCCGGGCGGCGGAGAATTATCGTTTCAAACCGACCGACGATTACCTCGCGCCGATCCTCGAAAGCGGTGCGAAAATCGTCTATCGGCTCGGGGAGAGTATCGAACACACACGCACCAAACATTTCGTCCACCCGCCGCCCGATCCGCGAAAATGGGCGGAAATTTGTCTCCACATCGTCAAGCACTACAACGACGGCTGGAACGAAGGATATCACCACGGCATCGAGTACTGGGAAATCTGGAACGAACCGGAAAATCGTCCGCAAATGTGGACCGGAACGGACGATCAGTTCCTGGATCTGTACGCCGTCACGGCGAAAACGCTCAAAGAGTCTTACCCGGACCTGAAAATCGGCGGTCCCGCCGTGGGAGGCGGGTTCGTGCGGCAGGGAGACGATTGGACGCTTTCGCCGTTTGTCGTTCGATTTCTCGATGAAGTCCGACAAAACAACGTCCCGCTCGACTTTTTTTCCTGGCACACTTACACGGACCGACCGCTCGAATACGTGGACAAAGCGATTTCTCTGCGAAAGGAGTTGGATCGTCGCGGTTTCGAAAACGCGGAAATCCATCTCAACGAATGGAACTATCTTCCCGACGGCGATTGGGCTTCCATGTTGTCCCAAGAGGACGTCAAAAAGCGGGAAAACTGGTTCCGGCGTCTCGGGGGGAGCGAAGGGGCCGCGTTCGTCGCTTCCGTGCTGATCGAACTGCAAGACGCGCCGGTCGACGTCGCGAATTACTTCAACGGCGGCATCAACTCGTTCGGGCTGTTCAACGAATACGGGGCGCCGAAAAAAACGTTTTACGCGTTCCTGGCGTTTCGCCGACTGCTCGACACACCGGAGCGGATCGCCGTCGAAGGAAATCGTCCGAACGTACGTTCCCTCGCGGCGGGAAGGAATTCGGAAAAAAACGCGGTTTCCATTTTGATCGCGAACCTGAAAGATTCCGAGCCTTCGCCGACTTTGACGGTTGACGCTCTTCCCTGGACCGGGCCGACCCTTTGCGAAATTTTCCTGCTCGACGAAACGCACGATTTCGAAAAAGTGCGATCCGAAGAGATTTCGGCGGATTGTTCCACGATTACCATAGACGCTCTCCCGGGAAAATCTCCTTCGGTGGTTGGGATCAGGCTTTCGCCGGAAAATAATCCGGCTAAAACACGAAGGAAGCATGCGGTGTCATTCTGAGTACGGTGTACTCACGGAACGAAGAATCTGGTGTATCCCGTCAACAAGCCGGTTGACACCAGATTCTTCGGAGTGCCTCAAAACGACAATAAAAGCACGTTATTCATAGATAGGCGGCTTATTTTCCGGCGTGATTCCAACGTCGTTTTCCCACGGAACAGGGATATTGGGGCGATTTTCTATTTCGCGAAAAAACATAAAACATTCCCAACGCGGGGCAAGCCCCGCGCTAACGGGAGGAAGTTTATTCCGAATCGGAATCCTGCCGCGGTTCGGGAGCCGGGGCTTCGTCGGGCGGAATCGTCGCATCCTCCTTCGTCGGTGTTTCGATTTCCGTTTCGTCCGTTGCGTTGGCGTCACGCGGGATCCGCTTGACGGTGACGAGGGTATCATCGTCGTCGAGGTTCATCAGCCGAACACCCTGCGTATTGCGCCCCATCACGCGGATGTCGTTCACGGCGATTCGCTGGATTTGCCCCTTGGCGGTGATCATCATCACTTCGTCGTCCTCATGGACCCGGGTGATACTGACGACCGGGCCGTTGCGTTTGGTCGCCTTGATGTCTTTGAGTCCAAGTCCTCCGCGATGTTTCGTCGCATAGCATTTCCCCGAAACCAACTCCGCGTCGGAATCCGCGTCCGCATCGTGATCAGTTGTATCCGTTTCGACGATTTCCGGTTCGGGAGTTTCGATTTCCGTTTCCGGCGTTTCTCCTTCCGGGGCGTCAGCCGGTTTTTCGTCTTCCGGTTCCGCGTTCGGTCCGATCGGCGTTCGTTTCCCGTATCCGTTGGCGCACGCGGTCAGGAGCGTCATATCCGGCGACGCGACGATCATGCCGACGGCGTAATCCCCTTTGCGGAGCCGGACCCCTTTGACGCCGCTGGCGCTGCGTCCCATCGCCCGGGCGTCGGTGTGCCGGAATCGAATCGCGTTCCCCTGGGCGGTCGAAATGATCAGCTCGTCTCCCGGCCCGACGACCGTTGCGTCGATCAGTTCGTCCCCTTCCCGGAGTTTGATCGCGATGATACCACCTTTAGTCGGACGGCGAAACGCGGACAGTTCCGTCTTTTTGACCAGCCCGTTTTTCGTCGCGAGAACGAGATATTGGTTCGGTTCGTCGAAGTCTCGCACGGCGCGGCAGTCGGCGATCTTTTCCCCTTCCGTCAGGTTGAGCATGTTCACAATCGCCCGGCCTTTGGAGGTCGGCGGAAGCTGCGGGAGATTGTACACTTTTTCCCAATACACCTTTCCCTTGTCCGTAAAGAACAAAAGATAATTGTGCGTCGAGGAAACGAAAAGATGTTGAATCGGATCTTCGTCGGCGACTTTCGCTCCGATTCGGCCTCTTCCGCCGCGCCGTTGAGCCCGGTAAATCGAGACCGGCGTCCGTTTGATGTATCCGCCGGTCGAGATCGAGACGACCATCGTTTCCTCTTCGATCAGATCTTCGAGGTCGATGTTTGCCGCTTCTTCGCCGGTGATTTCGGTCCGCCGTTTGTCGCCGTGTTTCCGTTTGACCTCGTTAAGGTCTTCACGGATCATGTCCCGGATCAGGTTCTCGTCAGCCAGAATCTTGAGATACTCGCCGATTTCCGAGAGGAGATTGCGGTATTCGTCGCCGAGCCGTTCCTGTTCGAGATTGACCAACTGCCCGAGCGTCATACGGAGAATCGCGTCCGCCTGAACCGGAGTTAACGTATAATCCTCGGCGGCCCCGCGCTCCGACTGAAAGACCGCGAACCCGTCGTCCCCGAGCGCTCGCTGAAGCATCGAGGACGGACATTTGATCTGCATGAGCCGCACTTTCGCTTCCGCTTGCGTTGCCGAAGAGCGGATCGTTCGGATCACTTCGTCGATGTTCGCGTGGGCGATGATGAGCCCTTCGATTCGGTGTTTCTGCCGCCGCGCTTTGGCGAGCAGGAATTGCGTTCTCCGGCGGATCACGGCGATTCGGTGCCGGATGAACTCCTCGACCATCTCCTTGAACGTGAGGACTCGCGGTTTGCCGTCGACCAGCGCGAGCATGATGATCGAGAACGAATCCTGGAGCATCGTGAACTGGTAAAGCTGGTTCAGGACGACGTCCGGGTCGGCGTCGCGTTTCAAATCGACGACCAGACGGACCGGCTCTTTCAGGTCGGATTCGTTCCGAACGCCGGAAATTCCGATGATCTTGCCGGAATTGACCATTTCCGAGATCTTTTCCTCGACGCGGTCCCGAGTCTGCTGAAACGGAATCTCGGAAATAATGATCCGGTTCCTTTTATTGTGCTCTTCAATGGTCGCTCTTGCCCGAACGACAATGTTCCCTCGTCCGGTCAAGTATCCGCGAGCGATTCCGCTCCGTCCGCAGATAATTCCGCCGGTCGGGAAGTCGGGGCCGGGGCAGATTTTCATCAGTTCCAGCGGAGAAATTCCGGGATCGTCGAGCACGGCGATCGTTGCGTCACACACTTCGCCGACATTGTGGGGCGGGATGCTCGTCGCCATACCGACGGCGATTCCGTTGGAGCCGTTGATCAAAAGGTTCGGAAACTTCGACGGAAGCACGGTCGGTTCCATCCGCTGCTCGTCGTAGGTCGGCATGAAATCGACCGTGTCCAGATCGAGATCTTCGAGCATCATCGCCGCGATATGCGACATGCGGGCGTCGGTATACCGCATCGCCGCCGGGGGGAGCCCCGCGATGGAGCCGAAGTTTCCCTGTTTGTCGATGAGGACTTTCCGCATGTTCCATTCCTGGGCCATACGAACGAGGGTCGGATAAACGACCAAGTCGCCGTGCGGGTGGTAGTTGCCCATCGTTTCCCCGGCGATTTTGGCGCACTTCATACGACTCGCGGCCGGGCCGAGGTTCAGGTCGTTCATCGCGACGAGAATACGCCGCTGCGACGGCTTCAGGCCGTCCCGCACGTCGGGGATCGCGCGGGAGACGATCACGCTCATCGCGTAGGTTAAATAACTGCCACGAAGTTCGTCGTCGATCGACAGTTGAACGAGTTTGGTTCCGTCCTCAAGAATACGAGGTCCCAACTCCGGATTGCCGGCGGAAGAATTGGGAGTATTCGGCGTTTGATCGGGCGGGAGCGGGGGGAGAATGTCGTCGGAGGACAAGAGAAACTCCTTTCAAAGAACGGTAGTCGTGAACAAAGCTAAAACAGAGTCCAGTATACCCGAAACCCCGAAAACGAAAAGGGTTCCCAAAAACACCGAATGGTCGAAACGCTTTTTTCCTCTTGAGTTTTTCGCGAAAAACGACTAAACTTCGACCATGCTCAACATTGAAGAACAAATATCCACGATCATGCCGGTTCGGCTCGTCGGGAGCGTCGTCGAA
>JAVBTU010000249.1:0-4333 GCA_031556015.1 Thermoguttaceae bacterium | reverse complement strand
AACCGGACCGAAAGACGCATTGTAAACTAAATTGCGTTGGGTGCCAAGCCGAATTCTCACGCCAATTCGTGAACGCTTGGAATATTTTACGTTGTTTTCCTGTAATTGTACAGAAGCGATTTCCCGCGGCTCCTCGCCCTTTTCAGCGGGCGGGGCTTTTCCTATAATTCGGTTGGACCAATTTTTTTCGACTTGGAGTCCCCAACCCGTTAGAATCAATGAAGTATTGTAGAATCATTCCCTGTTTGGACACAAAGGACGGACGTCTTGTCAAAGGAGTCAATTTTGTCGACCTCAAAGAACTCGGCGATCCGGCGGAGCGTGCGAAGCATTACTGTGAAACCGGCGCGGACGAACTCGTCTTTCTCGACATCACCGCGACCTTGGAAGGGCGACAAGCGCTCTACGACGCGATCAAGCGGACCGTTGCCAACATCGACATTCCCCTGACGGTCGGCGGCGGAATCAACTCGATCGACGCGATCCAAAAAATGTTCGATCTTGGCGTTTCCAAAGTCTCGATGAATTCCGCGGCGGTCAAGAATCCCGATTTCGTCCATGAAGCCGTGGAAAAGTACGGCGGCGACCGCATCACCGTCGCGATTGACACTCGCAAATCGACAACACTTCCGTCCGGTTTCGAGGTCGTGATCAACGGCGGAACGACCGGGAGCGGGCTGGATGCCGTCCAGTGGGCTCAAAAAGTCGAAAAACTGGGTGTCGGGGCGATTTTGCCGACGAGCATGGATACCGACGGCAAACAGACCGGCTACGACATTCCGATGACCCGGGCGATTGCCGACGCTGTGAAACTACCGATCATCGCTTCCGGCGGAGCGGGCACGCTCGAACACCTTTACGACGTGATCGCAAACGGACACGCGACCGACATCCTCGTCGCCTCGATCGTCCACTTCGGCACGTTCACGATTCCGGAGATTAAGGAATACCTGAAATCCAAAGGGGTCAACGTCAGAGGGGCAGTCGTAATTTAGGCAAAGTAGGCAATGGATAATCAGGTAGAAACGACCAAAACGCCGGTCCCCTCTCCCCCGGAATACCGGAGGAGAGGGGACCATCTTTTCTGATCGAAATATTTCACAGTATAAAATTCTTTGTTTGCCATTTTACCCATTTTACGACGGCCCCTCTCAGAGTGACAATGTTGATACATTAATCCATCCTCTATCCTCCCCCATGAAACAAATCAAACGATGTGCCTGGTGCGGCGACGATCCGCTTTATGTTCGGTATCACGACGAAGAATGGGGGCACGGTTACGAAGACGAGAAAAAAATGTTCGAATTTCTCGTCCTCGAAAGTGCCCAGGCCGGACTCAGTTGGATCACGATCCTGCGCAAACGGGAGAATTACCGCAAGGCGTTCGCGGGCTTCAACGCGAAAAAAGTCGCCGCGTTTACGGAGGAAAAGGTCGAACAGCTTCTCGCCGATCCGGGGATCGTTCGGAATCGTTTGAAAATCAAAGCCGCGATCGAAAACGCGCGATTGTTCCTGGAAATCCAAAAGGAGTTCGGCGGGTTCGGAAAATACCTGCTCACTTTTTTTCCCGAGAACAAGCCGATCATGAACCGCTGGAAAACGCTCGACCAAATCCCGCCGCGAACGGAATTGTCCGATCGGATCAGCAGCGACATGAAGAAGCGGGGCTTCAAATTCTTCGGCTCGACGATCGCGTACGCCCATCTCCAGGCGGTCGGGCTGATCAACGATCACGTGAACGAGTGCGAATTCAAAAGAGCGGGAAAAGACGCGTGATTATACCATTCAACGTTAATAAAGTGATTTTCTCTTTTAACCGGTACTCCGCTTGTTGAGGTGTTTATACGGTTTCCCGGTAAAACAAAACGTCACATTTATGGCGATGTGGAGTATAACGGACGAGCGACACCTCAAAAATTCCAATTCATTCCGGCGAAGATGGTATACGAAGAATAATCGCCGGAAAAATCACTGCAAAATTTTCCGTAAACGTCCAAACTCTTTCGCATCGACATGGAAACGCCCATGCCGAGAAAAACGCGATCCTGGTCCATCGTCGTGTCCGGGATCCGGTAAACGGTCGCACAGGGAATCCAACTCTCCGACGCGAACAAATCCTTTTCGAACTGGTGAATGTACCCGCCGAAAATGCCTGGTCGAACGACGGCAAGGGGACCGGAAAATTTCCAGTCGTATCGACATCCCAAGGCGAGGATCGTGAGACAATTATCGTCCGCCTCGTCGTCCAGAATCGTTCGGCGTAGAGCGAGAAACGGTTCCGTTCGCGTCATACCGTGTTCCCAGCGAATTCCCAGCTCCGTTCCGACCCCCCATTGGTTCTTCCATTCGGAGACGCGAAAGTCGTCCGCCGCGGTTCGGTAATGTTCCTTGTACTGCCCCGCTCCGAATTCCGCGTCGACATCCCAGTACCAGCGATTGCCGACAAACTGGGCGTGAAGCAGCGCTTTGACCGAGGGAATGTCCAGTTCGTAGGAGCCGTCTTTCTTTTCCGCGTTCGTCCAGTCTCCTCCGATCCCGAACCCGAATTGGGCGTAGGAACCGAGGCGGCGATCGCAACCGACCATTAAGCCGAACGCGTTCCCCGACACTTCCTTCCGCGAATCGTCCGAAGTGAGCGTCGAAAAGCTGCCGTAAGTTTGATACCAGATTCGCTTTTTAACCCCGTCCATCGGCAACCAAATGTCGCTCCCCCAAGCCGGAGCCAACAAGCAACCGGCAAAAAGCAAGGTGAGCAGGGAGCGAAAGAACATGGGGAAACGGGGAATAAGAAATGAGAAATGGGAAATGGGAAATGGGAAATGGGAAATGGGAAATGGGAAATGGGAAATGGGAAATGGGAAATGGGAAATGGGAAGGCTTTCTCTCAGATTTCTTCCCTTTTCCCCTTCCACCCTTCCACCCTTATTTCCCTTATTCTTCCGAGAGTACGATGGGGGGACCGGCGACGGGGGGGGCGACGGAGCTGCGTTCGACGGGGGGCTCGGTGGGACGGCCTTTTTGGTCCGCGAACAGTTGCAGACCTTTACTCTGATTGTCGAAGACGAAAAAACGAAGCAGGTCGTTCTGGTCGAAGGTGATTTGAGCAAACTGACCGCCGTCGACGCCGGTCCCGACGTGATTGCCCCCTTGCGAAGAACGAACTAAAAGTTCGCCGCTGCCGGTCGCCTGATTCACGCCGAACTCCCCCAGGAATTGGAATTCGTCCGGCGAATCGTTGGCCAGATCGTTCGGAGAAACCAAAACGCGATTGCCCACCACCAGATTCCCGGAAAACTGCTTGCCGAGAAAATGTTCCGTAATGACTTTTCCCTTGGCAAATACAAGCCCGTCGTTTCGCAGAAGGATCGCTTCATCCCCCTTCTCGGGCGAGCGAATGAGAATCGAGTCGGAAATTTCCAGGGTTTTCGCTTTCAGAGCCGACGCAGATTCGCCGGGCGCGGCTCTGTCTATGATGCGAATCGTCGCAAACGTCACCGTCGCGGACACGACGGCGGAAAGTATGAGATTGAGTATTTTGTCTCGCATCGGGAAAGACCTCCTTGTCTTTAGTACGGACTGTCGAGAAATAAAACGACTTCCGGCAATATTAACGGATTTCGCGAAATGTGTCCAGATCAAAAAATGGGGATTGAACCCCTTCTCTTGAATAAAAGCACGCAGAGACGCAAAGACGCGGAGTTTTAAAGAATGCTTTCACCAAAGCGAATGCCCGCTGAAAGTTTTCACGTGCTCACGAAATGTTAGCCCCGTCGCCTGCGACGGGCTGCGCAAGTCTTCCTGTCCACGCAAAATCAGAGCAACTCCAGCCCGTTGACTGCGGCGAATTCGTTCATCCAGTCCGGGACCGTCGTTTGAGCGTCCTGTTTGCCGAGGATCCAGGCTTTCATTCCTTCCTGAAACGCGGCGTTTAACGCGGAAACGTCGTCGCTCGACTCGATTCCGGCGAACGTCCAGCCGGACGCGTAATCCGCTTGTCCACCGATTTCCGTGCGCAGGAGAATCCGGGCTCCGCTCTGCTCCTGTGCCGCCGATTCGTTGATAATGCTCCAGAAATGATGCAAACCCGTTTCGTCGATTTCAACCCGGGATTGAATCCGGAACAATTGCTCCGGTTTTCCTTCGGGCGTCACGGAAACGGATTGGGAATTTACGCTCGCGTTTTCCGTTTCGTCGGTTTCGTCCGTTTCGGATTTCGTCGGATCGGTCAACAATTCGGTTGCGTTGGGAACCTTGTTCGTCAGTAAAATGGAAAATTGCAACACCGGGGCGGTCGGCGTCTTTGTTTCCGTACTTGAATCCACTTCTTCCGCTT
>JAVBTU010000042.1:0-3280 GCA_031556015.1 Thermoguttaceae bacterium | reverse complement strand
ACCACAGATTGTTCCAGACGTTTTCCAGCGCGATCATGACCCCTTCCCGGGCGGCGCAGGGGATGAGTTCCTCGACCGCCTTGATCGTTGCTTCGGTCGACTCGTTTTGAGCTCGAATGTAATCCGCGTACGGAGCGTTGTCCCCGGCGGCGACCGTTTTCACTTTCAGGGTCTTCGGATCGAAATCGATGTCGAACTCCCACGGCTTGGGTATCTGTTTCTTCTTCTCGTCGAAATCGACGCGGCAGGGAACCAGCAGAACGGCGTCCGCACCGTAAGCGCCGGCTACGCGGATCGCGTGTTTGGTTTCGTCGATCGTTTGTCGGGCGACGGAATCGTCTTTGCTGTTGAAACTCGCCCAGCCCCGCATCACGGAATGGACTCGGAAATCGTGCTTTTCGGCAATAAGGCGGTTTTTTCGCGCCTGATCGATCGGGATGTCCCATTTCGTGATTTCCATGCCGTCGAATCCGGCTTTTTTCCAACTTTCGCAAATCGCGTCGGTCGGTGCGGTTTCAATGAGCGCTTTGAAAAGCTGCGTTTTATAGGGCGGAACGTCCGCGGAGGCCGCTTGAGCCGACGCCGTGGCGGTCAAGGAATCACTCAGCGCCAAACCGGCGGATGTCAATGCCGCGGTTGCCAAAAATTGTCTTCGAGTCGGTTTCATGGGAGATTACGGGAATCGAGTGAAAATGAAAAAGAAAAACGATCCGCGCATTCTACCGGAAAACCCAAACGAAAGCAAACCCCAATCAGAGCGGGAAGCGTAAGCGAGCGTAATCCCCAACCGGAGCGGGAAGCGTAAGCGAGCGTAATCCAGGTGCGCGCGAAAAAACGGAACGACATTCACTGCCGTTCCGTTCCAGCCGGATTCACCGAGAGGTGATTTCGGAAAACCGAGGACCGCTTTTAGAAACGATTGACGGTTACACCGAAATTGACACCATACATGAGCGCGGAATCCGTGTAACCGCTCTTGTTCAATCCGAAGAATTGTCCGTTATTGAAGATCGTATAGTTGTTGATCTTGGAGCCGCGGGCGATGTCGTCGACCCACATTCCGGTGACGCCGACGTTGACTCCGACGGCATGCGTCAGTTGCCAGTTCGCGTTGAGCTTCACTTCGACGCCGGGCGAGAACGCATGACGAACAGCCGAGTGATTGAAACTCCGCATTCCTTCCACGATCCCGATCGGGGTCCAAGGATAAATTCCATAATCGCGAACCGTGGTCGGCAACAGGTCGGTATCGAAAATCGTTTCGTTGATATTGTCGTAGTGACTTCCGAGCGTCCCTTGGGACCGCAGGTTCTGTTGGTTCAAGCCGGCCATGAATGTCCCTTCCGCCGAAAAAGTCCAACGATTATTCGTTTTGGCCAGTCTCGCACCGACCATCGGAGCGACGATGTGGTTGCCCGCTTTGAATTTCCAGTCGGAATCACCGAGAATCGAGCCGACGCCGAACGCGTTTCCTTCCAGCTCACCGTCCTCGGAATCTTCGACGACCGTAACCCCTTTCCACGGAACGCCTTCGCCGAGGAAGTTGAGCGAGTCGTTGATTTCCATGTAGCGAACACCGCCGAATAAATCGAGATTACCGAATCGGGAAGGATGGCAGCGGTAGGTATACAACGCTTCGACGGCCCAGTGGTCGATTCGCGTGGTCACTTTCGCGGTCTCGAAGTTGACGGGCAAAGGAGCCAAACGACCGTTCCAAACGGGGTCGCCCGTTTCCCCTTCGGCCCAACGAGCGATAAACCAACCCCACAGCGATGTCGCGCCGGTGATTGGCCCGTCGCCGAAAATCGATCTCGAGGGGACCTCGTCGAATCCTTTCGGAGAACCCGGGTTCCAGACATAGTAGAAGTAAAGATCCGCACCGCGAACGGTGTAGGCGTCTATACCGCATTCGTCGTTGATCACGACGGACGCGTCCGGAGTTTCCGCGGAGCTGTTCATGTTCGACAAGTTGTACCCACTGACGGACCAACCGTGATGTCCACGCATGTTGCCGACTTCCGCCCGAACACCGAGTGCGGAGGGGGCTCCCAAGTTATTGGTGTTGACCGTATTCGTTTGGTTGATTGTCGCGTCCCCGGTAAACGCGGCTCGTTTACCCTGGGTGTGGGAAACGTCTCCCACGACGATGTTTTTCGTCGGGGCAAACGAGTAATACACTCCTTCGAGGATGCCGTAGACTCCTTCCGCTCGTCGGGCGCCTCCTCCGAATTCGTCGCGTTGATAAGGGGCCCATGGTCGGAATCCTTGAGCTGCCGTGGCTTGTGTCGCCAGGATGGTGACAAGCATGAAGCTTGCAAGTAATCTTTTCAGATGGATCAGGGACATTTTTGTTTTTCCCATTTCTGTAAGTTCTCGATGAATCTCTAAATCAGTCCAGTTCACGTCAAAAAACGCCTATGGACTTACGGCTGTGACGGTAGTATCGGAAATACCGAACGTAACAGTTGAGCCATAAATGCGACAAGTTGGCAAAATGTAACGAAGTTTCTGAAAAAATCGATTCAAAAAGGGGTTAAATATCGCTTTTTAAGTGAAAATAACCCGTTTGGCTAAACTCGGGTGTTTGGAAAAATCAGCATTTCTTGAAAAATGACGATAAAACCCTTGACTTTGGTTACGTGTGTGGTTACAATATCTACCTGTGTGGTTGAACTGTTTGGCGGGTGCCCCGGAACCTATGGTTCTCGGGCTAAACGGGGGGGGGGCGGAATTTCATTTTCATTTAATATCATGGAAATTTCTGATGCTCAGTGGAAACTGATGGAAATCATTTGGAGTCGCGGCAGCGCGACGGCGTCGGATTTGATCGACGCGCTCGTTCCGGAAACCGGCTGGAATCACCAGACGATCCGAACGCTTTTGGCCCGACTGGTCCAGAAAGGCGTTCTGGAAACGGAGCCGGTGAAGAATTATTACGTCTATAAACCGCTCGTGTCCCGGGAAGAAACGGTCCGCGAAGAAGGTGAGACGTTCCTCAATCGGCTTTTCCATGGCAATGCGGACGCGCTGCTGGTCCACTTCGTCCGGGAAGGAAAGGTCGATCAATCGACGCTCGATAAACTTCAAACTCTTCTCGATCAGGAAAGGAACGATTCCCATGCTCAATAATCTTCTTTCTCTTTCCGTACAGGGGGCGGTTCTCGCGGGGATCGTGTTTGGTATCACGTATTTCGGACGCAACTGGCTTGCGGCGAGTACGCGGTTTCTGCTTTGGGCCGTCGTTTTGCTGCGGTTTTTGTTGCCGTTTTCCCCGCAAAGC
>JAVBTU010000380.1:0-6145 GCA_031556015.1 Thermoguttaceae bacterium | reverse complement strand
ATAGGCTTTGGGGTGGCGATGGGCGAGAACAGGCCCCGCCGCTAACGATTCCCATCATGGGCGGAGTACGCTCCGCCGCTAACTTTATTTGACTCATGAGCGACGAAAACGCGATTCTCACCGTCAACGGACAAACGATCGAGCTTCCCGTCTACACGGGGTCGGAAGGACAAAAAGCGATCGACATTTCCGGTTTATTCGATCAATACGGTATTACGACCTTCGACCCGTCGTTGGCCAGTACCGCGATTTGCCGGAGCGAAATCACATACATCGACGGCGATCAAGGGATTCTCCGGTATCGTGGAATTCCGATTGAGCAGTTTGACCGGCCCAAGCCGAACTTCATCGAAGCGGCGATGCTTTTGATCAACGGCAAGCTCCCGACACGAGCCGAGTTGGCCGATTTTCGTGATCGCTTGACCGACAACGAGCTGATCGACGAAGGGATACGCCGTCAATTTCAGAATATTCCGCCCAAGTCGCCCCCGATGGCGATTCTTTCGGCGATGCTCAGTCAACTGGCGTGTTATTACGAAAAATTCCTTCCGCTGGGGGACGACGAGCTGTTCGTCGAGGCGGCGGCGAGATTGATTAGTAAAGTACGGACCATTGCGGCGTTTTCGTATCGACGCTCGAAAGGTTTGCCGTTTACGTATCCGGATCCGGCTTTGCGGTACTGCGCGAACTTTTTGCACATGATGTTCTCGATTCCCTACCAGCAGTATGAGGTTTCGTCGGAAATCGAGGACGCGTTGAACCTGATCCTGATCCTGCATGCCGACCATGAACAAAATTGCAGCACGGCGACGGTTCGGGTCGTCGGTTCGGCAAGGGCGAACCTTTTCGCGGCGTGCGCGGCGGGAGTCAACGCCCTTTGGGGCCCGCTGCACGGCGGAGCGAACGTCGAGGTGATGAGAATGCTCGACCAGATTCACAAAGGGGGCATGAGCGCGCAAGAGTGCCTTGAAAAGGCGAAGGATCAAGCCGATCCGTTCAAGCTGTTCGGTTTCGGGCATCGGGTCTACAAAAACTACGATCCTCGGGCGAAAATGCTTCGCGCCTGTGCGGATCGGGTCTTTACGAAGCTGAAAAAGATCGATCCGCTTTTGGACATTGCCCGAAAACTGGAGGAATTGGCGCTCGCGGATCCGTATTTCGTCGATCGGAAACTGTACCCGAACGTCGATTTTTACAGCGGCATTTTGCTCCGCGCGATGGGAATTCCGACGAACATGTTCACGGTCCTGTTCGGAATCGGTCGCCTTCCCGGCTGGGTCGCCCAGTGGAAGGAGGCGCACGACATCCCGAACGCGAAAATCATCCGCCCGCGACAGCTCTACGTCGGCAACACGACGACCGATTACGTGCCGATCGAAGAACGGAAATAACATCGTTAGCCGCGGGGCCTGCCCCGTGCTGTTAACGTCAAACCGTTCCGCAAGTTACGCTGCGCTTCACGTGCGGCTCTTTGGAAAATATCGATAATTTTTCGCTGAATTTCTCATGCATATCTCGCTCGATTGGATTTCCGATTACGTCGATCTTTCCGGGATTGATCCGAAAGACATTGCCAACAATCTTACCCTCGCGACCGCCGAGGTCGAAGGGATCGAACCCGTCGAACGCTTCGTCGACGGCGTCTTGGTCGGAAAAGTCGTTGCCGTCGAACCTCTCGATGGAAAACTGACGTTCTGCACCGTCGATTGCGGCTCGAAAACGTTCACGACCGTTTGCGGAGCCCCGAACGCCCGGGTCGGACTGATCGCGCCGTTCGCTCCCGCCGGCTGCACACTCAAAGGGAACGTGAAAATCGATAAGGGGACGAAAAACGGCAAGCCGTCCGAGGGAATCCTCTGCTCCGCCGCCGAACTCGGAATGAGCGATTGGCATGAAGTCGTGTTCGAATGCCCCACCGATACGAAAATCGGGGCTCCTTTCGCCGATTACGTTCCGAAATCCGACACGCTCATCGAAGTCGACAACAAAAGCCTGACGCACCGGCCCGACCTGTGGGGGCATTACGGTTTCGCCCGGGAACTGGCCGCGATCTTCGACCGACCGTTGAAGCCGCTTGCGGTCGAGGATCTCTCGCAATACGATGCGTTGCCGCAATATCCGCTTGCCGTGGACGACTTGGAAAACTGTCCCGCTTACGGTTGCATCGAGATGAAGTTCGAGGGGAAAGCAACCGTACCGTCGCCGCTCTTCATGCAGCGGCGACTCCACGCGCTCGGGCAGCGGACGTACAACCTTTTGGTCGACGTTACGAATTACGTCAACCAGGAAATCGGGCAACCGACCCACGCGTTCGACGGCGATCTGGTCGCCGGAATCCGTGTTGCGCAAAGCGGCCAGAATCGCAAATTTCGTACCCTCGACGGACAGGAACGCAACCTGCTTCCGGAGGATTTGCTCATTTACGGCGCCTTGAAAAAGAACGGCAAAACGAACCTTGCCGACGTGGAGCCGGTTGCTTTGGCGGGAATTATGGGCGGCCGGGAAACGGAAGTGTCCGACGCGACGAAAACGATTCTGCTCGAAAGCGCGAATTTCAAAGCGGGCCGGATTCGCCGAACTTCGGGCCGTTTGAATTTGCGAACGGACGCGTCGCAGCGTTACGAAAAATCGCAGCCTCCATGCAACGTCCGAACGGGAGCGCAACGGATCGTTCATTTGATACGCGAATCGGGTTTGCCGCTTGCGGTGTCGAGCCGGTTTACGATTTGCGGCGATCTTTCCGATCAGACTCGCTCAATTCGGCTCGAAGCGGGCAAACTGGAACGGCTCGCCGGGATCGAGCTTCCTCGCGAAAAAGTCGTCGCGATTCTCCATTCGCTCGGATTCTCCACCGATTTCGACAAAGCGGGCAATCTCACGGTCGGCGTTCCGCCGTTTCGCAGCGTCAAGGATATTTCGATCCCGGAAGACATCGTCGAAGAGGTACTCCGGGTTTACGGATACGATAATATCCCGCCGATTCTGCCGATCGCGCCACTCAGTCCGCTGCACGTCGAAAAATCGCTGCGTCTGGAACATCGGGCGAGAAAATTACTCGCGGCGTCACATCAATTCATGGAAGTGCACAATTACGGCTGGACCAACGACGGTTGGACGGCGAAGCTCGGCTTCGACCCGGGCGAAACGCTCGTGCTGAAAAACCCGGCCGCGCAAGGGGAATCGCGGCTGCGAACAACGCTTTTGCCGAATCTTTTCGCGATTGTTCCGAAAAACCGTTCACTTCGGGACAAGTTTCGCATTTTCGAGCTCGGACACGTTTATCCGCCCGGCAAGTCCGCGGACTTGCCCGCGAAAGGGAACGGCGATTTCGAAACAGGTTGCGCCGAATCGGTCCGCTTGGCGGGCGTTTCGTTCCAGCAATCCGGCTCGACGCTGGAAGAGCATTACCTGTCGATCAAGTCGGCGGTCGAAGATTTGATCGTCCTGTTCGGCGGCATGGAGCCGCGATTCGTCGCCCCGGAACAGTCCGACCCGAACGTTCCGTGGTTTTCGGCGGGAGAGTTCGTAGAAATCAGACGGCAGACGGCAGACGGCAGAGGGGAGAAAGGGGAAGAAGTCGTCGGGTATTTAGGCGTTGTGGGGAAATCGCTTTTGGAGAAAATCGTCCCGGAGGGGGGGCAAGTCGTTTGGTTCGAGCTATTTCTCGAACAGCTTGGCGGTGAGCTTTTTCCGAAGAATAGGTACGCGGAACTGCCGAAGTTTCCCGGCTCCTGGCTGGATTTTTCGCTCGTGTGGGAAATCGACAAAGGGTTCGCGGAACTGGAAAAAACGATCGACGCGTTCACGCATCCGCTGATCAATCGCCGGGAGTTCGTCGTTGCTTATAAGGGGAAAGGGCTCGCAAAAGGGACGGCGAGCTATTCGTTCCGTTATTGGATCGGCGCCGACGACCACACGCTTTCCGGCGAGGAGATCGATACGTTCCACGCGACATTCCTCGCATTTCTCAAAGATCGCGGAATCGCATTGCGAAGTTGACGGCGGGATTCGATGAGAAAATTACTCCAACAGATTCCGCAACTGTTTTTTCTTCTCTTCGTTCGTTTCCTTGCGGATCGCTTCCTGCTCCTTAATGATCTCCTTGAGCAGGTCGATCGCTTCGTTGAAACTTTCCATTTGCACCATCCGGTCGCGGATGTTCGCCATTTTCGCGAGGATGCGGTCCAGTTGCGTCAAAGCGGTCAAGTGCGATTTTTGAATTTCGTTTCTTTCGACGCTTTCCCGCTTTTCCAGAGCGTCGCCGAGTTTGTTGAGAAAATCGTCGAAGTCGATGAAATCCTTTTCGACCAACGACCGCATCGGTTCGAGGATTCCTTCGTCGAGCCGTAGTTGGGCTTCGGGAGTGAAAATCTGGTTGTTTTGCATCTCCTTGCGGATCCCCTGAAAACCGGCGATGATACCGCCCAGGTCGTACTTCTCCTTCTCCGAATCCCGGAGCGAACGCTGTGTGTTGTACGCCGCTTGGGTCGCTTGTTCTTCGGTAATGAGGTCCGGGAGCTTGGGGACCGCCGGCTTTGCGGTTTCTTTTTCGTTCGGTTTCTCGGCTTTGGCGGCTTCCTCCGCTTTTTTTTCCGCGGCAATCTGTTCCGGCGTTTTTTCCAGACGGATTTCTTCCAGCAGCCCGCGGGTCCGCTTCACTTCGTCGATGAGCGCTTCGAATCGCTGCCTGAGCCCGATTTCGCGGACGTCGAGGATTCCTTTCAGTCGCGGCGCACTCACGATTTCCAGCTCGAACCGTTCGCCGACCCCCCAGCGGGACGGTACGGTTTGTTCGTCGTCCGGCGGTGTCAACGTGCAGGCGTCGGACGCTTCGACGAACAGCGACAAGCGGTCCCCCGGCTTGACGAGCAATTCCGCGACGGAAAACGTTCCGTGGAGCGGTTGGTTCGTGATCGTTCCTCCGAGCGACGCGAGGGGACGTGTTCCCTCCGAATCCGGTTGCGCCGTTTCTTCGTCCCGGGCGTTTTCCGACTCGGGCGATTCCTTGTCCGAGCCGAGCGGTTTTTGCGTCCGGACGACGGAATAGTGATACTGAATTTCCGCAAGGCCGTAATCGTCCGTGATTTCGCCGAGCGTCGGGAGAACGGCAATCGGCGTGATCGCCTGCCCGATTCCGTCGAGCCGGGACGTGATCACGGGGACTTGATCTTTTACGATTTCCAGGTCAAGCCGGATCGGTTTACGGTTTTTGATACCGTCGAAATCGGTGAGCGTCCATTCCAGATGCGTCGTCGTTCGCAGCTCGGGGAGCGTGAACGACAAGGCTCCGTTGACAATCGGTACGGCGACAGGCGGCTTGTTATCCTGCGTGATTTCCGCCGAGCGGATCGGTTTGTTCGTCCAATTTCGCACGAGAACAGTGGTCCCTTCCGGAACGAACGCGCGGTCGGTCGGCTGCGTGATCTGGTCGGCCCGCTGCATGTAATCGGGGAAACGGAGCAGCAGTTCCGAGCGGATCACGGTCGGCGGCGGAACGGTTTCGATCGTCAAACCGTCGATACGTGTATCGCCGGCGGTGATCGAAAGCGCAACCGAATCGAGCAGTTCCGGAATCGTGTGATAAAACGATCGATAATCGACGCCGTCGATTTTTTTCGTGCCGAACTGGTCGATCGTGAACGACCGGGCGGAGGACGCTTCCTTCGCGTCGGTCAACGATCGCAACTGAAACGCAACGGAATTGGGGACCTGCGGAGCGGTCGTGTCCGCTTGAATGAGGAGCGGAAACGAATCGCCCCGGGCGACTTTCGCGACGCCGTTTTCATCGAACCCTTCGACGCTGATCCGGGACAGCCGCGGCCATTGTTGTTCGGACAGGAGGATATTGCGTGAAAACCAAATCCGAGTCGTCTCGGAAAACGCGTAACCGAGCCCCGTAAGCGCGGCGAGAAAAAAGAAAACTGAAACAACCCGAAGAAGCAGTCGATCGTACCGGAAAAGCGATGAAACGGAAATCGTATTGATCAGCGAAGTTGCCCGCTTGGCCGTTTCCCGGAGAAAAAACGACGAACCCGAATCCCGTTGCAGTTCGACGCTGGTGATCAGCGATTCGTTCAGCCGCGGTTCATGCTTTTCGAAGACGCGAGCCAATTGTCGATCCTGGATCGTACAAAAAAGGCGGGAC
>JAVBTU010000322.1:0-3220 GCA_031556015.1 Thermoguttaceae bacterium | reverse complement strand
CCTTTGGAATTTTTCACGGCGCAAACCCCTGTTGGGTGGCCGGGATCTGAAACGGCCCTGTTTTGTATGGAAACGATTAAGCCGATCACGGCGAAATTGAAGGACATCATCGGCGAACTCGACCGAATTCTGCTCGGTCGGCCCGAACTGCATCGCATGGTGCTTGTCGGAATCCTGTCGCAAGGACATATCCTCTTGGAAGGGGTTCCCGGCGTCGGTAAAACGGCGCTCATCAAGGCGCTCGGCGATCTTCTTTCTCTCGATTTCAACCGGGTTCAGTTTACACCCGACCTGATGCCGGGCGATATTCTCGGAACGAACATCCTCCAGGAAAGCGAGTCGGGACGTCGCGAAATGTCGTTTCAGGCGGGGCCGATCTTTACGAACATCCTGCTGGCCGACGAAATCAATCGGGCTTCACCGAAAACGCAATCCGCTCTCCTGGAAGCGATGCAAGAGCGTTGCGTGACGCTGTTGGGACAAACGCGGCCCCTTCCGAAGCCGTTTTTCGTACTCGCTTCGCAGAACCCGATCGAACTGGAAGGAACGTACCCGCTCCCGGAAGCGCAGCTCGACCGCTTTCTGTTCAAACTGCACGTCGAAATGCCGAAAGCCGATACGCTCCAGCAGATCATCACGACCCGCAGGCATGGCGTTCCACCGGAAACGAAAATCAAATTGGATCGTGGTACGCTTGACGAAGTGTTCGATGCGCTCGGGAAAATTTTCCTCCCGACGGCCGTGGCGTCGTACATTGCCCGGCTTGTTGCGGCGACGCATCCGGACTCCGAGGAAGCCCCGCGCGAAATCCGCGAGTATGTGACGCTCGGAGCTTCTCCGCGTGCGGCGATCGCCTTGGCCGAAGCGGCGCGCGCGGCCGCCTTGATTTCCGGACGGCCGACCGTCGGTTTCGAGGACGTGCGAAGCATCGCGACCGCCGTTCTCAATCACCGCTTGATTCTCGGGTACAAGGCCCGATTGGATAAAATCGACGCCCGCGCACTTCTGAAAACGCTGCTCGCGAAAATCGACGAGGTTGGATTGAATCTCCCGAACGATTTTCAGCTGGAGACAAAATCGGCGTAAGGGGGACGTGTTTGGTTTGCGTTTCGCTCCGGTTGCGATTTCGGGATGCAGTCGGGTACGAATTACTCTTGCGGGGCTCTTCGTTCCGCTGTATACTGCGGCTTTGTCGTTCCATGCCGGAAGTCGGCGTCAAGGCTCTTTTCACAGGGCGGCAGGGCCGCCAGCCAAAACGAGCTGCCGCTCGGATAAGTGTTCGCTTCCGATGGACGCTGACTTCGTGAAAAAATTCACGATGTTTGAAGTTAGTAACACAGCGGATCAAATATGAAAATCTACATCAACGGAGAAATACTCGAACAGGAAAACGCGAAAATCAGCGTATTGGACCATGGACTACTTTACGGAGACGGCGTTTTCGAGGGGTTACGGGCGTATTGCGGAAAGGTTTTTCGGCTCGAAGAGCATCTCGACCGTTTGTGGGATTCCGCGAAAGGACTTTTGATCAAGATCCCTATCAGTCGGGGACAAATGGCCGAAGCGATCGACAAAACGCTCGTCGCCAACGACATCTCCGACGGTTATATCCGACTGGTCGTCACGCGCGGAATCGGGACCCTCGGCTTGGACGCTCACTTGTGCGAAAATCCGCAAGTGATCATCATCGCGGCCAAGCTCGCGTTGTACCCGAAAGAACTTTATGAAAAAGGGTTGGATATCGTGACCGCGGGAACGGTTCGCAACAATAATTGCGCTTTGAGTCCGCAGATCAAGTCCCTCAACTACATCAACAACATCATGGCGAAGATGGAAGGACATCTGGCCGGGTGCGCCGAGGCGATGATGCTCAACGGCAAAGGGGAAGTCGCCGAATGTACGGGGGACAACATTTTCATCGTCAAATCGGGCATTCTCTCCACGCCCGGGACGGAATCGTGTATTTTGGAAGGAATCACCCGGGCCGCGGTCCTCGAAATCGCCGACGAACTCGGCGTTCCCAATCGTCAAACGGCCCTGACGCGTCAAGACGTTTACTCGGCGGACGAATGTTTCCTGACCGGCAGCGGTGCGGAATTGATCCCGGTCGTCAAAGTCGACGGTCGTGTGATCGGCAACGGAAAGCCGGGTGAAATCACGAAAAAGCTCCACGCGCGATTCCATCAATTGACCCGGGAATAGCTGAGTGTGCTTACGGCTCTTTTAGCGTGCGTCGAACATGGCGTCGACGAACGGGTTCGGGTCGAAGACGGTTAAATCGTCCGCCGACTCGCCGACGCCGACGTATTTGACCGGCAAGCCCATCCCTTTGCGGATCGCGACGACGACGCCCCCTTTGGCGGTGCCGTCCAGTTTCGATAGCACGATTCCGGTGCATTGGACCGCTTCGGTGAAGTGCGTCGCCTGGGAAATTCCGTTCTGGCCCGTCGTCGCGTCGAGAACGAGCAGCACTTCATGCGGCGCTTCGGGTATCTGTTTGCTGAGCACACGGCGGATTTTCTCCAGCTCGTTCATCAGGTTTTTTTGCGTTTGAAGTCGTCCGGCGGTATCGACGATGCAGATGTCCGCGCCGCTTTCGACTCCTTTGGCGACGGTTTGAAACGCGACACTCGCCGGATCGCTCCCTTGCGGTCCGGTGACGATATCGACGTTGAGTCGCCCCGCCCAGACTTTCAACTGCTCGACCGCCGCCGCCCGGAACGTGTCTGCGGCGCCGAGTACGACTTTCTTCCCCTCGGACCGGAACTGCGACGCCAGTTTCGCGATCGACGTCGTTTTGCCGCAACCGTTCACGCCGCAAACCATCACGACCGTTGGCCCGGTCGGAGCGAACGTGATCGGCGACGTCGGCTGCTCCATCAGCGATTTGAGCTTCGCTTTGACCGTTGCGAGAACGTCGTTCATTTCGACGACGCGTCCCCGGTATTGGACGCGGACTTCTTCGACGATTTCTTTGGCTGAAGCGACACCCATGTCGGTTTTGACCAACGTTTCGAACAATTCATCCAAAAACGCGTCGTCGACCAACCGTCCTTGCTGTTTGAAAAGATCGCGAATATCCGTATTCAACAGCCGGGTCGTCTTGATCAGACCCTGTTTCAGTTTTTCAAATAAGCCCATAGGACGGTCGGAGGAGAGGGGATAAAGATGGAAGAATAGACGGATTCTAATGTACCCCCGATGAAAATCAAGAGAAGAT
>JAVBTU010000186.1:0-3910 GCA_031556015.1 Thermoguttaceae bacterium | reverse complement strand
GTGGGATGCGACCGATTCGGAAGCGGACTCCGCATTGAAATCGCAACCGAAAACCGTCGAAAAACCCGCGCGGAATTCCGAATCGAAAGCCGCTCCGAAAAAGCTGCTCAAAGTGCAGTCCGGCTCGAAGTCCGCCGGGACTCCCACGATCGACCTGAAATCGACGTCGGCTCGTTCGTTGTCCGTCCGTTCCCTCGACGTGGAATCGGCCCGGCCCTCCGACGCGAAAAACGATCCGAATCGCAAAGAATTGACGTTGAAAATGTAAAAAAGGCGGAAAGGTGGAAGGGAACAAGGGTGGAAGGGAATAAATGATAATGAGTATGTAATTCGATTTTTTTTTCGACGCCCCCCCCATTTCGCTTCTCCCTTCCACGATTACTCCCCTTTTCCCCTTTTCCCCTTTTCCCCTTCCACCCTTCCACCCTCATACCCTTAGACCTTTTTTCCCTATGGTCTCACTCGAAGCACGACATCCGTTGATCCTGCATGAGGAGCTTGAGTCGTTCATTTACCCGACTCGAGTCTCGGAATCCGATCAATTGACGCTGCGGTCGAATCCGCTGGACGAACTCGATTGCGTCAACCATTATTGTTTCGGTGGTCGCAGGAACATGAACCGCAATTTTCTCGTTCTCACGGTCAACGACCATTCGCCGGGGGACGAGACGCTCTTTCTTGCCGTTCAGCTTAAAGGCACGGAGTCGATGATCGTCCACTTCGACTGGAGTCCGCTTGCGACCGAATTGGTCAAAGCCCGGGCGGCCAAGTTGGGGCTTCTCGACCGGATCGTTTGGGTTGGCGGCGATTTCCGGAACATTCACGGTTTGTTTTCCGACGGATCCTCGACCGACCCGGAAGAGAACAAAGCGAGACAGCTCGGCCGGGGGCAGTTCGATTACGTCCGCTGCTGCGGGGCGTTGGATCGGGCGCGGGATTTCGACACGGCGTTCGATTTGCTGCTGGAATTCCTCAAGCCCAACGGCGCGCTCGGAATGTCTTGCCTCGGTTATTACGGGCGGGAACCGTACCGACAGCTTCAAACGATCGCCGGGGTGCTCGGCTCGGACAATCCCGGCCTGCAGGAGGAGGTCGATCGGCTGAAGGAACTTTTCCTGTTTCTCCCGGATCGGAACTGGACCCATTTGGCGTACGACAACCTGCTCCCGGAAATCCGGTCGATGAAAGACGACGCGTTCGCCGCCCATTTCGTCCGAAAAGACATCCACAGTTGGACCGTTCCGAAAATCTACGAACTGCTTCGAAACAAGAACCTCGATTTGGCCAACTTTTCCCGGAAGACCCGGATGTTTTACCAACCGTGGTTCGCGCAACGGAATTCGGAATTATTCGAATTGGTCAAATCGCTGCCGCTGGAAGACACGCAAGCGATTTCTGAAATCGCGTGGAATACGATTGAGGAGCATATTTTCTGGGCAACCCGGGAAAAGTCTGCCCGCGTCGATCCGAACGATTGGGGCAATGTCCTGTTTTTCAATCCGATTCCGCAGAACCAAAAGAAATGGCGGGAACGCTTCCTCGCGACCGAAGACGGCGCGGTTCCGCAATTGACCGTAACGCTCACGCCGGACGAAAAATACACGATCGACCTGCCGTGGAACCCGCAAATCCGCCGCATGGTCGAGCTGATCGACGGGCAGCGTACGTTTAAGGAAATCCTCATGATGATCCGCGAAGAAATGGAGACCCCGCTCGGTGTGGAGGAAATCCTGAAGTCCTGCGGCGGTTTCCTGCTCGGCGCGGACTTTGAAGACGTGATCCTTATGCGACACCGAAACACTCCGGTATTACCGTTCACGGCAAGCACTTTTAAGAATTGAGGGAAAAGGGGAAAGGGTGGAAGGTAGAAGGAATTTTTTTCTCATTTCTCATTTCTCATTTCTCATTTGTTATTTGTTATTTGTTATTTGTTATTTAAAAACGCTCGCTTACGCTTCCCGCTCGGTTTTCGCTTCCCGCTCTGTTTTCTGACTACTGACTACTACTCCCATGAACGAACACGAACAATCACTGGACGAACTGAAATCGCTCGGCGGTCGGGAGACGGTGGATCCGCTGGCCGGTACGGAGTTGATCTTCAATCTCCGACAAGCGGATCGGTTGACGCACGATTTTCACGCGACGCACGAACGAAGCATCCCGAAAACGCATTTACTGCCGGACAAAGTCGACGAAGAACAGACGCTCGTTCCGGTCGGCGCCGAAGAATCGGTGCAACAGTTCGAACAAAGTCTTCATACGCAGCCGTCGCGACCGATCGTGAAAGACATCGGTTTATTATCGAAACCGATATCGAAACCTGGCGAAGAGAGATCCGTCGAAAAAGCGAAACGTGTTGACACCATTCGGAATTCGCTCGAAAAATCGCCCGTCGCATCCGGCGGAATCGAAGGTTCAGGGCTCTCGTTTTCCACGTCGAGCGGTTCCAGCCGTCCTTTACCGTCGCTCGGTTCGTCGGGAAATTCGTTCGTTAAAACTCTGCCGATCGGCCGGGAGTACGATCCGTTTTCCTCCGTCGGATTCATCCTGCCGCCCAAGGAAACCGTCGCGACGACGCCACCGGAAAACGTGGTCCCGCCGGAGCCGGAGAAACCCGCGATTCCGGAACCGGTCCAACCGGTCGAGCCATCCGACCCGGCGGCGGACTGCGACGTTTCGAAAAAGGTCCGGATGCAGTACGAAAAGTTGCCGTATCCGTTCCGCGACCCGGACGACGACAAAAAAAATCTCACGATGCCGTTGATCGACAACCTGATGGTCGTCAACCAGCGGTGTTATCGGGGCAAAAAGAATTTTCACGACGAATTTCGCGTTCTCGTCGCCGGCGGAGGGACGGGGGACGCGTCGACGTTTCTCGCCGTCCAGACCGCCTGGCTCCCGAACGCGAAAGTCGTTTACGTCGATTTGAGTACCGAATCGATGAAAATTGCCAAACAACGGCTCCACAACCAGGCGGTGCGGTTGGGGCATCCGGACATTGAAAAGGTCGTCGAATTTCATCACGGTTCGCTGCTGGACGTGGAGCAGATGGGGGTCGGGCATTTTGATTACATCAACTGCTCCGGAGTTTTGCATCACTTGAAGAATCCCGACGAAGGACTCGCCGCTTTACGGAGCGTCCTGAAGGACGATGGTGCCATGTCGATCATGGTCTACGGTCAGGTCGGACGCACGACGATTTATCAGGTCCAGGAAATGATGCGGATCGTGAACCGCAACGTCGAGGATATGGACGAAAAGATCAGGAATACGAATCTTTTTCTCCGGTATCTGCCGCCGTGCAACTTGCATCGACTCGGCGGACGTTGGGGCGCGAACGAATCGAATCCGGTCGAGATTTACGACTTGTTTCTTCATTCGCAGGATCGTGCGTACACGGTCGATCAGCTTTACGACTGGGTCCAGGGGTGCGGAATGCACATCGCGGCGTTCTCCTCGGGGCAGCATTCGTTTTTAGCGCCGGAAATGTATCCGCACGCGCTGTCCCGCAAGATTCGGGAACGAATCAAGGGAATGAACCTCCGCGAGCAACGGGTCTTTTCGGAATTGCTGTACGGGCATATCAATAAATTCGAGTTTCACCTCACGCCGCAAGCCGATTCGGGAATCGATCTGCTTGATCTCGATTTGATTCCCGGTTTTTCGCTCCTCGCCAAGCAGCAGAACATGCCGAACCGGCTCGGCGGAACGGAAGAATCTGCGTCGCTGTTCCATATTCCGAACCACATCGACAAGTTGTCGTTCACGATTCAATCGTCGCCGTTCGCCAAAGAGGTTTACCGGCTGATCGATGATGCCGCGACGGTCGGGGAGATTCTCCAAAAGATGCAGCCGCAGTACCCGCGGATGAACGACGAAGCGATTCATCGGGACATTCTCAAGAACCTGA
>JAVBTU010000543.1:0-6184 GCA_031556015.1 Thermoguttaceae bacterium | reverse complement strand
ATTCCGAAACCGCCGGCTCAAAACGCGATCGCCAAGAATTGGGCCTGGCTTTTGAGCGTCTCGATATTATCCGCCTTTCTTTCGTTGATCGCTTTTTACACGGTCATTCGTTGGGTCATTATCAAACCGCTGCGCAATCTCCGGGACGTCTCCGAAGCGATCAGCCGCGGCGACGTAACCAAGCGGGCCGATTTGCATACCGGCGACGAGTTCGAATCGCTCAGCACCGCGTTCAACCGAATGGTGCGGCATCTTGTTTCCGCGCAGGAGAAACTCAAAAGCGCGAATATCGAGCTGGAGTATAAAGTCGACGAACTGGCGAGCATCATGGTTCAGCTTCACGAAACGAACCGGGTCAAAAGCGACTTCATGGCGACGATGTCCCACGAACTGCGAACGCCGCTGAACAGCATTCTCGGTTTCAGCGACGTTCTCGGCTCGATTTCCACGCTCGACGAAAAACAGAAGCGGTACGTGGAAAACATCGGCAAATCCGGCCGAACGCTCCTGGGGATGATCAACGACATTCTCGACATGGCGAAGATCGAAGCGGGCCGGATGGACATCCGGGTTCAAAAGTTCTCAATCGCGAACATCGTCGCCGCGCAGACCGACATGGCCCGACCGCTCCTCGATAAGAAGAACATCGACATCGACGTCGAAACAGAACCGAACCTGCCCCCGATGTACCAGGACGCTTCCCGAATCCAGCAGATTCTCAACAATCTCCTCTCCAACGCGATCAAGTTCACACCGGAAGGTGGGCGGATTAAGGTTTCGATTCATCAAATGGAGCTTCCGCAGCCGATTGCCCATATTCCCGACGTGCAAACGGCTTCGCGTTTGCTACTGGCTCCGAAACCGATTCCGTATCTGGAAATGAAGGTCAGCGACACCGGGGTCGGCATTTCCGAAGAAGACCAGCAGATAGTTTTCGAGAAATTCCGGCAGGCTCGCAACATGAAGACCGGCAGCGATACGATGAAACGCGAGTATTCCGGCTCCGGGCTCGGTCTTTCGATCGTCAAGGAGCTTTGTCGGATGCTCGACGGGGAAATCGAGCTGGAAAGTCAGCTTGGGCTCGGGAGTACCTTCACGGTACGACTTCCTTGGAATTTCGAGGCCCGTCCCCATTCGGAGTCGGAAATGATGGTCGAGATTCAACAGTTCGCCAAATCGCGAATGAAGTGATATTGCCTCCCGGGCATGAAAAAAGGGCGGCTCGACTTACGTCGTACCACCCTTAATGTGTGCGTCTTGACAATCAAGTTGGGTCAACCGTAATGAGAATCGTAAATCCAGAAACGTTGCGAGGTGAAGCATTACCCCGTTCTCATTACGGAATGATTCTCACGACGGCGCCGGCCTGATCCGTTCGAGCGGTAGTAAAACCGTTCCCAGCCCGAAACTCGCGTTTCGAGCAGAGAAAAGAACTCTTGGTTTGATCATGCAATAACTCACGATTCCTCGAGATTCGAATGAAAAGCCCGACGCACGACTTCGGTCCACCGATCATCCATGATCCATTTCCGCGAAATCGCACACGGCGAAGTAAGACAACTTCGCACTAGACCGTTTCATCGAGAAAATAGGCAAGGATATTTAATGAGGAACAACCGCAACAACAAGAATAATCAATATCACCTGATTTTCAGCCGGGTTGTTCCTGTTGCGTAAGATGTAGCGATTATCGCGATTGCAGCGAAAAATAACCCCGCGAACGAAAACACTATCCACCCAAGAGCCCTCGTTGTACCGCACATTTTTTATCAGTTGTGTTCGTCAAATAACTTCGGTCCCTTACAAAAACCTTATTTTTTGAGGAAAAAACGACCTCAGTAGCCGAAATTCGACAAGAAACAGACTTTATTACCTTCCAGCTCTGCAATAAGTTTGTATGAAAAACCGGTAACTCCCTGAAGTGGTCCCGTTTTTCCGACAGGAAAACGGGCGGGAATTCCGAGAAAGATGAGGCTGTCGCTCAAAAAATATAATACCCAAACATCTCTAATTTTTTATAACCACAGGGCGGCCGGGCCGCCAGCCAAAACGAGCTGCCGCTCGGAAAAGTGTTCGCTTCCGATGGGCGCTTACTTCGTGAAAAAATTCAAGATGTTCGATGTTAGTAACACAGAGAACTCGGAGTCCCGGCAATGCCGAAACGCGGGCGTATCATTTTCTAATTTAGTTGTTGTCGTTCTTTTCCTCGAAGAAACATCTCCAATTACGTCATTTCGGAAAACTACCAGATCCAGGGCTCCGAACTGGAAGTCAGTCGGCTCAACAATTAATGCCATCGAAAGGGAGCCGTTGATCATTCGACGGCTCCTTTAGATATCGGAACGATTTTTCCGAAGAAACTCCGCCGTTTTGGGCATTCGGTGTTGTTGGATCGAATCCACGAATTCATCGGCTGTCTTGGGCGGATTGCGAAGGTTGGCCCGATGCAACGACATTGCCTCCAAAACGACTCTCGGATCGGATTCGATCAGAAATGCGACGAAGTCGTCCGGTGTCATAGCCCAATTCCGTAAGGAGCCAAGGCGGATTTCGGAAAATCGCCGAGATTGAAAGTAACGATGATTTTTGCTCCGGCATGGATCGCGGCGGCGAGAACATGGCGATCGTTCGGATCGGGAAGATCGAGTGTATCGATCAGAGACTCGTAACCTTCGACCAGACAATCGTCGACATGTTCGTCCATCATGCGGCGCGTCCGCTCCAACCGTTCGCGGGATAATCCCGGTTCGTTGCACAAAAGACTCCTCATCCACTCTTCGTGAATCTCGTCCGACCAACATGCTTGAAAAGAACGCGACAAGGCAAGGAACATCAACAGGTCGCGATGAACCGCTGAATACAACACATTTGCATCATACACGGCGGTGAGCATCAATAGGCTCCCGACTTTTGAGATTCCTCGACCAGTTCAGCCAAAACGCCGAGCCGAAGATTCTTTTTTCGTTCCTTATATTCGAGAACGTCTTTCAAGACGACCAACCTCGTTTCGCCGACCTGATGCGAGACGATTTCGCCGGAATCGAGCAGCTTGTTCATGTATGGTTCGGATACGCACAGAATTTCAGAGGCTTGGTGGATTGTCAGTTCCGTGAGGAGCGGGATTCCCGTAATCACTTGGCCATTGGCGACCCGCTCGAGCGCGTCGACGACGAAATCCAGGACAGGGACGGGCATCGAAAGGGTTGGATCCTTCCTCAGCAGGGCGATCATTTCAGCAGCCGACTTTGCGATATTCTGACGATCTTTCGAAAAAAAAGAAGGATCGGAAAAAATATTGGGGGCTGTAAATTCTAAAACGGACATCATTCCTCCTCCCTGCCGAACCAATCGGCACATTTGAATCGAATGTGATGGACACAGACTTTTCTTTCACACCGCCATTATAGAATCGAAACGAAAAAAACGCAACGTCGTTTCCGTATTCTCTCGCGAACCATTGGTCGGCAAGGTGATGGTGAATTTTTTTTTCGTGAAACAGGCAGCTTTCGATTTGGAAACGTCCCCTTGATCGTGGTAGCGTGTTATGCCGGCGCACGTCAAGTCGTCGTTTTACGGCGTTTCGCTGACGATTCCGATCGGACAGGGCCGTTTGCTGCTCGGGACCTGGCAAGGAATCTTTCTTTGCGAACATCGCAAACGCCCTCACCGCCGTTCGTTGGTTTTAACACTTTGCGGCGAGCCGCGGATCAGTGATCGAAGACATTGATCAAGTGGATCGTCGATACATTCATGGTTTCCAGCTCGACGACGGCCACCGAAGGGGTCGGAGTTCTGTGAATCGCGCCGGGATTGAGGATCAACGTCCGCCCGATCATGCGGAGTTCCGCTTTGTGAGTGTGGCCGTAACAGATCAGGTCCCACCGGTCGCCATGAATTTCATTCTCAAATCGATCCCACTGGTGTCCGTGGAGAAAGAAGACCCGTCTCCCCTCCAGTTCGAGTTCGCCGAACCAGTCGAAACAGGTCTGTTTGGCGGAAAGGATCGTTTTTCGCAGAGTTTCCGTTCTCGGATCGCAGTTTCCGAAGACGAAATCGGTCGGAATGCCGGCGAAGAGCCGAACGATTTCCGGCGTCCCGATATCGCCGCAATGCAGGATTCGGGAGACCTCCTGTTTCTGAAACGCGTCGATGGCTGCCGATGTCATCTTCACATCGCCGTGGGTATCGCTGATCACTCCGATTTTCATAGCGTGTCGTTCCGTAACATTTTTCGCGCCGCCCACGACGAAAGCCCCTCTCGGTTCGCTCCGTCGTCCGATGGGAGTAATTCTATCGAAAATCAGTCAAAATTCAAGACCGCTCTGAAAAAACGACGGTGAGGAGGTGCCGTAAAATTGGCAACCCCTTGCGGTGAGCGTCAATCCTTCGGGAATTCCTGGGGGCCGGACCAGTGGGCGAGTGTTTTTTGGATTTTCTCCCGAATCGCGTCGGGACGGATATGGCCAAAACCGCGGTATCCCATCTCCAGAATGACCCGTAGGATCGTCGGCTCGTCCATTTTCGGGGGACCGCTTTCCGTTTCGTCGCAGTAAAGGGAAAGCAGCGCGAACAAAAACGGGGCTGCCTCCTCTTCCCAATCGGTCGAGCCGGGATATGACAATTCCCAAAAGAGTTCCCAAAATCGAACCGTTCCGTCTTCGGAACCGGTCAGGATTTTTCGCCCGGAAAAGTCCATCGCCAAGCCCGTGATCGGCCCGGAATGTCCCGACAAGGTTTTCAGCAAAGAACCGTCGTCCTGTTTCCAGATTTTGACCGTCTGGTCGCGGGACGCCGTTACGAAAAAACGATTGTCGACAACGGTCGTCAGGGCCGCGATTTCGGCGACGTGTCCGGACAAAAGCATCGGCGGAGCCGCGGAAGGCAACCGACGGATTTCCAGGACGCCCTCTTTCGACGCGGAAATCAATCCCTGGTTGCCGATCAGGATTTTCGCGGCGGTGATCGGGAGTTTGCCCCGGTTCCACTTTCGAACCAGACGCTGGGAAGCGGTGTCCCAAACGCAAATCGCGGCGTCGTCCCCGCCGGTAATCAGGTACCGTCCATCGCGGTTGAACGCCAGGGCGTTGATGCCGCCCTGATGCGCGGTCCAGTTTCCGACGACGTGATCGGCGGCGACGTCCCAGAGCAATACGGACCCGGCGGCCGTTGCGATCGCGGAGATTTTTCCGGTCGGCTGGATCGCGACCCGACTGATCGAACGAACGCGGTCGTTCAAGGTTCGGACGCATTTTCCGGTCCCGATGTTCCAGACGCGAACCGTCGTGTCCCAACTCCCGGAAAGCAAGTACCGACCGTCCCAGGTGAGCGCAACGTCGCGAATCCAATCCTGATGTCCGGTCAGAATTCGCGCACATTTACCGGTTTGCGTGTTCCAAAGACGAATCGTCTGGTCTTTTCCGGTGGAAACCGCCAAACGACCGTCCAGTGAAAGAGCGACCGCCGTGATTTTATCTTCGTGTCCGACCAGGGTGTGTAAACAGACCGCGTCCGTCGGCTTGACTCGCTTACACTTTTGAAGCAAAACGTCCCAAGGGAGTTCGCCGCGGACGGAATCCCAGCTGGGCAGCTCGCGAAGCTTTCGAAGGATTTCAGACGCGGTCGCGTAATCGTCCCGGTCGATCGCCGAGGTCAGCTCTTCCTGAAGCTCGGTCAATTCGCTTTGACGCCGACTCAATTCTTCGCTGCTGGAAACCTGACAGAGCAGAATCGGCGCACGCAAGTGTTCCGAATTGCGACACAAAATCCCGACGTCCCAGATCCGCAGGGAATTTCCCCCGAGCAGGGCGATCAAAAACGAACCCGAGCGTCCCAGGTAGACCGCGTCGACCGGGCTGTCCAACCCGCTGATCGTCCGGACACAGCGGCAACCGGGCAGCTCCCAAATTCGGATCGTTCGGTCCCGGGAACCGGTCGCGATCCACTCTCCTTTTCGCCCGCCGTGAGAAATCGAATGAACTTCGTCTTCATGTCCCTGCAGGGTTCCCAAGACGTTTTTCCGGGCACCGTCGACGATTCCGACCTGGTGATCCTTTCCGACGATCTGAAAATTCCAGACGCCCGGCGCGGAAAGGGCGTCTTTCGTCGTCGAATCGGAAGAGGGGTCCCAGTCGGAATCCTCCGTGCGTGTCTCTTCGGAATCCCGGGAAGCGGAGCCGGCAAATTC
>JAVBTU010000535.1:0-5172 GCA_031556015.1 Thermoguttaceae bacterium | reverse complement strand
CGGCATCGACACGCCGGTCGCTTCTTGGACGATACTGACGCCACCCCAGCCGCGTTGCCGCGCTTCGACGACGCACCAAACCCTTGTCGTGCGTTCTGTAAACGAAGACGACAGAAGCCCAAATTTTTCCTTGACAGTCTGAATCAATGTTTGGCGTTCCATGCCGAATCATAACAAATTTCCAATTTTTCTCCTATGTCAATTTTGAAAGTTTATTTACGCGCAGGTCCTTATTGGGATTGGCGTCAAAATCGCAATGATGCCCGCTGGCAGTCACAGGAACGCGGCGAGCAGGATTACGACGCCGAGAACATGATGCATACGTTCCGCTTGCTTTTGTCCGGCGAGAACATTTTGAAGCAAGGCGTTCCGATTGTCCGGTTCGAGGGAGCACAACTTCAATTGCTGCTCGATATTCGTTCTAGTAAATTTCCATACGACGAACTGATTCAAATGGTTGACGCCAAACTCAAAGAACTGGATGAAACGCTAAAAAACTCGAACCTTCCCGAAACGGCTGACCCGGCGGCGATTGACCGGCTATTTGCGGGAATGACAGAAGAATGGGAGAAGTCGACATGACTCCATAGAACGATATTCTATTCAACACATCAAGAATGAGCACAGCGTCGTTTCAAATCTTTTGGAACAACCGTTATCCCGAATCAGCTCCCTTAGGACACTATCTCAGGATTGATTATTGGGAACGGTGGTTTCGTATCCATAGTTTGCCTGAGTCGAAACGATATGCGAACGACGAAGACGAATCGAAAATCCTGCTCTACCGCCAAAACACCCTGATAACGGACTTGCTTGGTAACGGTGCGGAATTTTATCTCGTCACTGGAAGATATTATTATCCCGACCCAAATATCGAAGACATAGCAAAAGAATATCGTGAATTGGATTGTTTCAACAAATTTGATTTTTGCGAATCGGAAGGAATAAATCTCTTTGAGTTTTATCCTGATGATTATGATGAAGAACCTGAAGGGTATTTTATTCCTGCATCTGCGACGGCAACATGGAAGCCAAGTGCATTCGACGACTTGTTAATGAAAATAGCCGACGACGAAGCTATCGCCTTGTTTTTAGGCATCTCACGCAACATCGTTATTTGTCCTTATGACGGAGGTGTCGATTGCATTGTAGAAGATTCCGAACAAGTCGAGTACTATCTTCGCAAGTACCAAAACTGGCTTTCAAGACGAGAGGACGGGCTATGACAAACCACCAAATCCTCACCGACCTTCGCGAAATCGAGCAAAAGTACGATTGCCGCGTCCTTTATGCCGCCGAGTCGGGGAGCCGGGCGTGGGGATTTCCGTCGCCGGACAGTGATTACGATATTCGATTCTTTTACGTGCATCCGCTCCAGTGGTATCTGCGGCTCGACGATGTGAAAGATACGCTCGAATGGTTTTCCGGTGACCTCGACTATTCCGGTTGGGATATGCGGAAGGCGTTACGACTTTTCGCGGCGTGCAATCTTTCGATGAACGAGCAACTCGGCAGCCCAATCGTTTACGAATTGAACGGCGATTTCGCACGGCGGATTCGAGAGTTGATACCCGAATACTTCAATCCGATCAAGGCGGTGTACCATTATCTCGGCATCGCGGCCGGATTTACAGGGCCGGTCTTTCAAGGCGAACCGGTCGGTATCAAGAAACTGTTTTACATTTTACGCCCGCTTTTGTCCGGGCAGTGGATCGTGCAATACCAAACGATGCCGCCGACGGAGTTTTCGCGGCTTTTGAACGAAACGATAATTGACGGGGAATGGCGTAAAATGGTCGATGAACTTCTCGTTCAGAAAGAAACCGCCGCCGAACAGGACAAAATTACCGTGCCGCCGCCTCTTGCCGATTGGATACGTTCGATGGTCGAACGTCTTCCGAAAGAAGCGGAGCGGTTTCCTCGCCGCGAAAAACCGGGTTGGGAGCCGTTGCAACGGCTGTTCCATGATACAGTCAAGCAGACTTCGTGATATGAATCCCCCCCCACTGTTCAGAGAAGCATCAACCCGCCCTCGGAAAAGGGCTCGAACTGGCTGTTCATGAGACTCTGACCGCAGCCTCTTGTCGTCACTCGACTTTTCTCCGGGTTCGGAATACAATAACGGGAACATGAGTTTATTACTCTCAAGCGATCAATCTCTCGGCAAGTGCGGATTGTTTAGTCGACGAAAGTGTTTCGTTCAATAAAACCAGAGCCCTCAAAAAAGATGCGACCATTATCTCTCCCGATTTGTTCTCATGTCTTTGTCTTTTTTCTCTTTTTTGTAATTCGTTTTTCCGTTGCACAACCGAACGAATTTCAGGAAAAAACGCCATTGACCATTGGCGTCGACAAGGTTATCGACAGTGCCATCGCGGAAAACCGTATCGTCGGCACGGAAATCATCGTGTCTCTCGACGGCAAGATCGTCTACCGGCGGGCCGCAGGATTTGCCGACAGGGAAACCCAAACGCCAGTCCGGGAAGATACGCTCTTTCGTCTCGCTTCCGTAAGCAAGGCGTTCACCTCAATGGCCGTGGCCGCACTGGTTCATCAGGGCAAAATCGGCCTCGACGATCCTGTTACGAAATACCTGCCAGAGTTCACGCCGAAAACGGCGGACGGCAAGACGCCGACAATCACGATTCGCCAACTCCTCGCACATACGGCAGGGCTGAATTACGGTTTTCTCGAAGAAGAGGACGGTCCGTATCATAAAGCGGGCGTCTCGGACGGCATCGACAATTCTGATATCACGTTGGAAGAAAATTTGAAACGGCTCGCCTCCGTGCCGCTGTTGTTCGAGCCGGGAACGGCGTGGCAATACTCTTTGTCGGTAGACGTTCTCGGAGCGGTCGTCGCCAAGGCGAATGGCACCACGTTTCCCGAAGCATTGCAACAACGAATCGTCCAGCCGCTTAAAATAAAAGACGTCGGATTCGGCGTCATGGAGAAAAACCGACCTCGTTTGGCTGTTCCGTATTACAATACGCCGTCGAGAGCGCTTCGCATGGCGGACGAACAATTCGTACCGACGCCCGGCGGCGGGATTCGCTTCGTGCCGACGCAGGCGTTCAATCCCGACGCTTTTCCTTCCGGCGGCGGAGGATTGATCGCCACGGCCTCGGATGTGATGCTTCTGCTCGAAGCGATTCGCAACGACGGCGGACCGATTGCCGGTGCGAATATCATGAAAGAAATGAACACGAACCAGCTCGCTCCGGGCGTTTACAGCAACCAGCCGGGCTTTGGGTTCGGACTCGGCTGGGCGGTGTTGCTCAATCCGACCGCAACGAAGACGCCGCAATCGCCGGGAACGTTGACATGGGGCGGGGCTTATGGCAATTACTGGTTCATCGACCAGGCGAAAAAGTTGTCCGTCGCGGTCTTGACCAACACGATGCCGGAAGGCATGGATGGCAGGTTCCCGAACGACGTTCGCGACGCCATCTATGGCAATATTCCTCAAGGAGAAAATTCGATGAAAACTTCAAAGCTCTATTCGTTCACCGTCAAGGATATTCAAGGAGAGGATTTTTCGCTCGAAAAGCTCAAAGGCAAGAAAGCCATGATCGTGAACGTCGCCTCAAAATGCGGTTTGACGCCGCAATACGAGCAGTTGCAGGCACATTACGCGAAATACGGCGGCGACGGCAAGTTCGTCATTATTGGTTTTCCAGCCAATAATTTCAATGCTCAGGAACCGGGTACGAACGCAGAAATCGCAGAGTTTTGTTCGACGCGGTTCAGAGTGACTTTTCCGATGATGGAGAAAATCTCCATCATGGGTGACGACATGCATCCATTGTACCGCTATCTTACCAAAAAGGAGGAAAATGGTGTGACGGACGCTCCGGTGACTTGGAATTTTCAGAAATTCCTCTTCGATGAGCAGGGAAATCTCGTCGCCGTCGTTCCCCCGAAAGTCAAGCCGGACATCAAGCCGGTTATCGATTGGCTCGAAGGACGAACAGCGAATTGGACCGATCTGGAAAATGAAAAATAACTCGAACCGGTGCGTAAAGCACTTCACCATTCATGAGCAAACTGTTTTCCCCAATCCGACTGGGACCGCTTGAACTGCCGAATCGGATCGTGATTCCACCGATGTGCCAGTATTCCGCCGTCGACGGAAAGGCGACCGACTGGCATACGATTCACTTGGGACATCTGGCGTTATCCGGTGCCGGGCTGCTCATCGTCGAAGCGACGGCGGTCAAGCCGGAAGGCAGTATTTCTCAGGACGATCTCGGTTTATGGAACGATGAGACCGAAGAGGCATTGAGCAAAGTCGTTGACACCGTTCGTCGATATTCGCCGGTCTCGCTCGGCATTCAACTGGCACACGCCGGTCGTAAGGCGTCCGTGTCCAAGCCCTGGGAAGGGGATCGGTCGATTTCTCCGGAAAATGGCGGTTGGCAGCCGTTTGCTCCATCCCCGATTCCGTATCATCAAGGTGACACCGTCCCGGAAGAATTGTCGCGTAAACGGATCGAAAACCTCGTCGACTTTTTTGTGAAAGCCGCGAAGCGTGCCTAAAGAATCGGATTCGATCTCATAGAGGTTCACTCGGCGCACGGGTATCTTTTGCATGAATTTCTGTCGCCGCTCTCGAACCAGCGAAACGATGAGTACGGCGGGGCCCTCGAAAATCGAATGCGAGTGACGCTTGAAGTGTTCAAGGCCATTCGTGATGCCATATCAAAAGATAAAGCGGTCGGCGTCCGTATTTCCGCGACCGATTGGGTTGACGGCGGATGGAGTCTCGATGATTCGGTGTCACTTTCAAAACAACTTGAAAAAGCGGGCTGCGATTACATTCACGTATCCACGGCCGGATTGTCGGAGGAGCAGAAGATCGCCGTTGCTCCCGGGTTTCAGGTTCCGTTTGCTCGAAAAATCAAGGAGCAAATCTAAATTCCCGTGATCGCGGTCGGATTGATTACCGAGCCGCAACATGCCGAGTCGATCGTCGCGACCGGTGACGCCGATCTGGTCGCCGTCGGACGTGGCATGCTGTTCGATCCCCGCTGGCCAGCCCTTTGAAGGTGTCTAACGCTTGGTTTTCCGGTCTTTACGAGAATTCAAAATCTTTTCGGTCGAGAGATGATTGCCTGAAAAGACGCTCTTTCTGCGATTCGATTTGATCTTCGGCCCGCGCCGACTCTTCCG
>JAVBTU010000448.1:0-6498 GCA_031556015.1 Thermoguttaceae bacterium | reverse complement strand
CCGTCGCCGCCGAGAACGTCGTCCAATTCTTCCGCTTCCTTCGGCGCGAACCGGATCGTCGTTTCGGGGGACGCCCAGGAATCGATATACGAAAGGGTCCCTTCGAGAAAGCCTTTGCGGCAGGCGTGACGCTGAATTTTGCCGCTGGAAGTTTTCGGGATGCTTCCCGCTTTCACGAGTACGATCGCGTCGACCGGAAATTCGTGTTCCGCCGCGATCGATTTTCGGATCGCGTCGAACAACGGCGTCATACTTCCCTTGAAACGGCGTTCGACTTCCTGGACGATCACGAGCCGCTCCGCCTTGCCGTCTTCGACCGTGAACGCGGCACCACAATTGATGCGCAGGTGCGGGTCGCTTTTCTGGGCCGTTTCCTCGAGATCCTGTGGATAGACATTGACGCCACGAATGATGATCAGGTCCTTGATCCGGCCCGTTACGAAAAGTTCTTCGCCTTCGAGGAACCCGAGATCGCCGGTCCGCATGAACGGACCTTCGCCGGTGTCGGAAATCGTCGCCCGGAAAGTCGTTTCGGTCGCTTCGGGCGATTCCCAATACCCTTTCGCCATGCTCGGCCCCTTGACCCAGATTTCGCCGACACCACCGGCCGGGCGGACGCGGCGGGTTTCCGGATCGACGATCCGGATCGTCTGGTCGATGAAGGTGCTTCCGCTGGAGACGAAGCGTTTGGCACCATTCGTCTCGCGGTCGCTTTCGACGACTTTTCCGTGCGATAAAGACTCCGAATCGAAGGATTTGACCAAGGGGGGCTCCTCCGCATAGCCTCCGGAAACGATGAGCGTCGCCTCGGCCAACCCGAAGCAGGGATAAAAGGCGTTGTACCGGAATCCACAGCGTTCGAATTTCCGGGTGAATTTTTCCAGTGTTTCCGGTTGGACCGGTTCGGCGCCGTTGAACGCGATTTTCCAACTGCTCAAGTCGAGTTGGTCGAGCAGTTCGTCTTTGATTTGCCGAACACAAAGATCGTAGGCGAAGTTCGGACCGCCGCTGGTCGTCGCGCCGTAGCGGGTGATCGCGGAGAGCCAGCGGAACGGTTTCTGCAGGAAGGAGAGCGGCGACATGAGGACGTTCGTGCGACCGCAGTAAAGCGGTTGGATGATACCGCCGATCAAACCCATGTCGTGATAGCTCGGGAGCCAGAACACGCCGATGTCGTGCCGGGTATGTTCAAAGCCGAGTTGGATCAGCCGCGAGTTGTGGATCATGTTGCCGTGCGAGAGGACGACCCCTTTGGGCGTACCGGTCGAGCCGGACGTGTATTGCAGGAACGCGATCGTCTCGGCGTCGACCTCGGGGCGTTTCCAAAGATCTTCGCCGCCTTGCGGCATGGTGTCCGTCGCGAACCAAAGGACGTTTTTCAGATCCGGCGCCTCGTGGATCAACGTCCCGACCCGTTCCAAGGTGTCATGGGTCGTGAGCGCGACTTTGGCGGTCGCGTTTTGGGCGATCGATTGGATGCGCAACATCGACCGGTTTTTGCGCGGCGGGTAAACCGGAACGGCGATCGCGCCGGCGTACAAGCAGCCGAAGAACGCCGTGATGAAATCGAGCCCCGGCGGATACAGGAGCAGGACCCGTTCGCCGCGACATTTGTGTTCCTGGAGCCATGCGCCGACCCGCCGTGCGCGACGATCCAAATCGGCATTGGTCAATGGAATCTCATCGTCGATTCCGTTGGCGAGGTAAATGAAAGCAAGATCATCCGCTTGGACGGACGCTCGGTATTGAACCAGTTCGACAAGCGACCCCGGTCCGAAAATCGTGGGAGAGAATGGCATGTTGGGAATTACTGATTTAATTACTAATTACGAATTACGAATTACGAACGAACCCGCATCGAACATTTTCACGCGGTTAAATGGAGTCCTTGTTCCGTTTCCATCGCTGAATAATTAGTAATTCGTAATTAGTCATTCGTAATTAAAAACAATTTAGTCTTCTTCGGAATTTTCGAGGAAGACCGTTTCGAGGGTTTTGGTGTTACGATCGATCGCGAGGATCACTTGTTGAGTTTCGATTCCGTCGCTCCCTTTTGCTTCGATGGGGTAAACCTGGCGTTTTTCGTCGAGGTTGTAACGAATGGAAAAGGAACCGTCGTTGGCGACCCGGATCGGTTCGCCGCTTATGGTAATCTGGACGCTCGGGTCGGTTTGTCCGTAAATGACGATGTCGGCATTGACGGCGAATTCGAAATTTCGCTTCGTTCGTTCGTAATGGGCGCTTCGAGCCCCGAACCGAGAGATCAATGGGAGCGACATGGAGCGTCGCAACTGCTCCTCGAATACGGTTTTCAACTCGCCGCCGTTTTTTTCGGTCCCCCCGCTGAGCTTGTAAATTCGGTCAAAATCCTCGGAAACGCTGTCCCAGTGTCCGTCGAGTTTCGCCGTTCCGGCAACGATTTGGCTTTGCGGCGTCTGGACGATATTGCTCGAAGCGATCGGGAAGAAATTCCCTTCCCGGGAAACGAAACCGATTTCGATTTGGAACGTTCCCGGCGGATCCTGAACGTCGACGTACCAGTTGTTCACGCCGCCGTGAATGCGAATGTCCCGGACGATGTCGCGTCGAGGATTGTTCATCCCGTCGGCAACGATTCGGAACAACCGCAAAATCGGGACCGCCGTGTGCCAAGCGTGCCCCATCGCGGCTTTGGCCCGCTCGATCAGCCGGGAGCAAAGTTCCCAGTAAACGTGCAACCAGAAAGGGTCCCGGACGAGCAAAACGAACCGATCGCGGTCCTGACCGCTTCCGTCGTTATAGATGCCGCTGATCTCCCTCACCTTGCTGAGCTTATCGTTTAATTCGTCCAAATGCGGCTTACGAACCGACGGAGCAGATACCGTTTGGGCCTGAGGTTTCCGGGCAGATTTATGCTTTTCCGGCAATGAGGTCGTCTTCGATATTTTCGATTTGACGGAATTTTCTTTTTTTACCGAAGGAGTCGGCGCGGCAACCGTCTTTTTTTTCGTCTTCCGGATTTCCGTATGCCGTTTGGCGAGGATCGCTTCGATCAGGTCGGCTTTCCGCATATCGTGCCAGCCGACAATATCCAACTTTCTCGCGATCGTCGCAAGCTCTTTCACCGTACTTTGGTTCAGTTCGTTAGACGTCTTCACGCTTTTTCTCCGTCGACATAATGCAAAGCAGCCCCATCCTAATACTTCAGTCTGAGTCTAAATTTATACATTACAATGACTTTGAGAGAATGGGATAAATCGGAAAAAAAGGTGAAATTAAGAAATATTTCGGGAAAATTCCTCTACATTCCTTTTCTTTGGCACAACATTGAGTCGCGATACAGAAGTAAAACAGTCGTGTTTCGTCTTTTTGAGCAAAAGAAGGAAAGTACCGTTAGCCCCGTCGCCTGCGACGGGCCGCACACGAACGAATCTCACAGCGGTTCGCAGGCGAACCGGCGAACGGGTAAAGGTCGAAATCACCCCGCGCTTACGCTCGGGGCTGGTATTGAGCGCGGAATTTAAGACATTTTTAACCCGGCGACGATCTCGGTGATGGTTTGATCGGCATCGTCGAATGGGACTTGGCAGGTTCCGACCTGTTTGTGTCCGCCGCCGCCGTATTTGAGCATCAAGGCTCCGACGTCCGCCGTGCAGGTTCGGTTCAAAATGCTGTATCCGCAAGCGATTACGACGTTTTGACGGCCCTTGCCTTCGGTGATCCAGAGTGAGACGTTTTGCTCCGGAAAGACGCCGTAAACCGTGAAACGATTGCTCGCGTAGATCGTTTCGACGCCGCGGAGGTCCGTAATGATCACGTTTCCATCGATTTTCGTGTGCTGTTTGAGCATTGCGACGAACAATTCCGTCTGCTGTCGATAAAGATCGATCCGTTCCTTGATATCGGGGTTCGCGAGAATCTCTTCCAGCGTGAGCGTTCGGAAATGATTGATGAATTCCATCATCAGATTGTAGTTGGAGATCCGGAATTCGTGGAACCGACCGAGCCCGGTTCGCGGATCGGCGATGAAACCGATGAGTACCCAGCCTTGCGGATTGCGGATGTCGTCTTGGGTCAGTTGTCCGGAATCGACTTTGTCGACCGCTTCGATCAACTCTTTGAATTTAGGATACTTCGTTTCTCCGCCGAGGTATTCGTAAATAATTCCCGCGCAGGAAGGGGCTTTTTTGCTGAGCCCTTTGACGCTCTGATCCCACCCGACCCGCTCTTTCTCGCTGGAGTGGTGATCGAACCACATTCCGCAGCCGGGCACATAGGGAACGTTGCACAGCACATCCCGCTGCTCCGCTTTGAACGAGCCGTCCTGGAGATCTTTGGGATGGACGAATTGCACATCGTCAATCAGCCCTTCTTCTTTCAAGAGCATACCGCATACCAAACCGTCGAAATCGGAACGTGTGACCAATCGCATGAAAACACCTCAAAAAGGTTCGCTGAAATGGGACTCCTCGAGAAACGTCGCGGTTGTACTTTTACGCATTCGGAATCCACCGCGACAAAAAACTTACGCATGGAGTATAGCATAGCGAAAAACGACGGCAATGCGATCTTACATCCACTTTTCCGTTTCCAGGCGGGCCCATTCGTCGAGTTCGAACAGCCGTTCGAGCGTCGGATGCGAATCGAAGTCGTGGTTTTTCAAGACGGAACGGCAGATTTTCGTGATTTTCGTGAACGGGAGCCTATTGTCCAGAAACGCTTCGACCGCGACGTCATTGGCGGCGTTGAGAACCGCGCCGGCCGTTCCCCCTGCGGCGGCGACTTCCAATCCGAGCCCGAGCGCGGGAAATCGTTGCGGGTCGATCGGGAAGAACTCCAACTGCATTTTTTGCATCCAATCAATCCGTCGCGACGGGGAATCGAATCGCTCCGGAAAACAAAGCGCGAGCTGAATCGGAAGCTGCATGTCCGGCGGACTCATTTGGCCGATCACGGAGCCGTCGACGAACTCGACCATCGAATGAACGATCGACTGCGGATGAATCACGGCCGTCAGTTTCTCGACCGGTAAATCGAACAACCAGCGGGCTTCGATCAATTCCAGTGCTTTATTCATCAGGGTCGCGGAATCGACCGTGATCTTTCTGCCCATGCTCCACGTCGGATGGGCGAGCGCGTCGTCGATCGTCGCTTTCGCCAAATCGTCGAGCGACCAAGTCCGAAACGGTCCGCCGCTCGCGGTCAGGATCACTCGCGAGACCTCGTGATACGGTGGAAGCGCCGCGCCGCTCGGGTCGGGCTCGTTGTTCATTTTCCTCGCCCTCAAGCATTGCATCACCGCACTGTGTTCACTGTCGACGGGGATCAGCACTCCGCCGGTTTTCCGGGCAAGTTCGCACAGCAGCGGCCCGCCCATGACGAGCGATTCCTTGTTGGCCAACGCAACGGTTTTGCCGGCTTCGATCGCGGCCCAGGTGCTGCGAAAACCGGCGCTGCCCACGATTGCCGAAAGCACGACGTCGACGTCGTTTCGCTGAACGTATTCGCAAAGAGCGTCCTGCCCGAAACGGACCTCGATTTCCGGCGGCAGATCTTTCAGCGGCGTCCGGTCCGCCCACTCGTCGGTCATGATCACGCATTGCGGCAAACCGGTGAGCGTTTCGGAAGCGTTCCCACCGGTCGAGTCCAACGAGCGAAGCCGGTCGGCGACGAGCCGCATTCGCATCTGTTGAATCTGTTCGACGAGAATATCGGCGCGACGATGAATCGACATCATTGCGACCTGAAGCCGTCCTTCGGACGCGGCGATCACTTCCAGCGCGCTGCGACCGATACTTCCGCTGGATCCGAGAACGGCGACCCGGCGCGGAAAGGGGGGGAAAGTCGGGTTTGACTTTTGAGACATCCGTTGTGATTCCATGGGGCTTTGATGGGCGAGCTGGTCGACGTTTCACCTCCCAAACGCGGGGCAAGCCCACGCCGCTAACGGGACGCTCTGATTTATTGTTTTTCGCCGAAAAGTACGTCGTTCATATCGTACAGGCCGATCTGTTTTCCGACGAGGAATTTCGCCGCGGCAAGGGCTCCGACGGCGTAGGCGTCCCGGTTCGAAGCCCGAATCGTCAGTTCCAGCGTTTCACCGAGCAGACCGAAAAGGATCGTATGCTGTCCCGGATTGTCTCCGATTCGAACGGCGTGATACCCGATTTCGTCGTGCGGTCTTGCCCCGACTTTTCCTTCCCGACCGTGCCTGGAATGGTCGATTCCCATCTCGTTGGCAATGATTCGACCGAATCGCAACGCCGTTCCGCTAGGCGCGTCCGCTTTATAACGGTGGTGATGCTCGATGATTTCGACGTCGGCATCCTTGTCTTTGAGTACCTTCGCAGCTTCCCCGGCCAAACGCATTCCGAGAATCACGGTCATGCTCATGCTCGGCGACCAGAGGAGCGGGATGTGGTGGGCCGTTTTGCGCAACAATCCCTCCTGCTCGTCCGTATAGCCGGTCGTCGCGTAAACGAGCGGCGTTTTCTGTTCGATGCAATACTCCAGAAGAGC
>JAVBTU010000074.1:0-14993 GCA_031556015.1 Thermoguttaceae bacterium | reverse complement strand
GTCGATCCACGAAGTCTATCGCATCGGCGCGTTTTTCACGTTGGCCGTGGTCCTCTGGCTCGCTGCCCGAGCCTACCAGCGTTTCCGGCCGGAGGAACATTGATGAAGAAGTGAGGATCACCCCGGTACACAAACATGCATCGGGTTTTTACCGTGCCCGTCCTCATACAACCCGCATCCCAACTCTTTTTTATTCGGCGGGATCGTGTAGATTGGGTGTTTTCCGTTTCGTCCTCTCCTTTTCTCAAAAAGATGCAACGTCGAGAATTTTTACAACGGTCCGCCGCGATCACGGCGGGCGGGGCTCTGTTGCTGGGAACGCCCGGCTCTACGGAGATATCCGCACAAACGACCACCTCAACCCGAAAGGATGCTTCTTCCATGAATGAAAAACTCAAAATCGTCGTCGCCGCCGATCCGTTCGCCCTTCAACTCAAAGATGCGATCGTCAAACACCTGAAAGAAAAAGGACTCGATGTCGTCGACGTCGGTTCGACGACCGCGAAAGAAGTCGCGTACTACGATTGCTGTCCGGTCGCCTGTAAAATGCTCCAGGACAAAAAGGCCGACCGCGCGATTCTCCTGTGCGGAACCGGGATGGGGATGTCCGTGATCGCGAACCGTTTTCCCGGCGTCGTCGCGTCGTGCGTGGAATCGGTCTTTGCGACGAAAATGTGCCGCACGATCAACGACGCCAACGCGTTGTGCCTCGGTGCAATGATCTGGGGCGAATTCATGGCCCTTGACGCCGTTGACACGTTCTTGGCGACCGGATTCACCGAAGCTTTGCCGCAATTCGCCGATTTCCTCAAAGACGCCAAAGGAAAAGTCGAAGCGATCCGACCGTAAATCCTGGGAGCGCAGGCATCTTGCCTGCACCTGGGTCGGTGGGCTTCCAGCCCGCGGAGGAAGTGTGATACCGTGCAAACAGTGTCCGGTCGCTCTCTGGCAGGCAGGATGCCTGCGGTCCCAGGAAATTTCTTTACCATTTTTCATCTCATGTCCGGTCGACGTTCCACGAAAACGAATGTTGCGTCGCCGGACTATTGGTTTTTTCTTGCGATCATCGGGATCGTTCTTTACCTGCTGCTCTTTTTCCGCTCTTCCTTTGGACCGCTCGCTTCGTTTGTTCCGAATCGGGCATCCTTGTTCACGCTGCTTTTGAATCCGACGTTTTTCGTCGAGCTTTGGTGCGGAGAACCGGCCCGATTCGCGATTTTCGACCGTCTTCCGCTTTATCTTGCGGCAGCCGGCTCTTTGCTCGCGGCCTACGGACTGGGGCAAATCGCGTTGCGGCTGCTGCGAATCACGGACTTCCTCGATCCGCTGGAGCGATTCGTCTTTTCCACGGCGACCGGATTGAGTCTGTTTTCGACATTCCTGTTGATTCTGGGACTGTGCGGCTTGGCGAACCAATGTTGGCCGGTCCGAATCCTTACGGCGGGGTTTGCCCTGTACGGGGCACGTGTGATGCTGCCCGGCGTGAAACCGAATAGACCGTCTTTCACAGCATTCGGGCTCGGTGGACTGTTGGTGATACCGTACCTGCTCGTGTTCCCGTTGCCGCCGATCGAATACGACGTCGTTTCATACCACCTGCCCGGCGTCAAGGAGACGTTTCTCACCGGGTTTTACGGGTTCCGGACCGACAGCGTTTATACGAACATGCCGTTCGGCGCGGAGATGCACTACCTGTGGGGAATGCTCTTGTACGGCGATTGGTATCACGGAGCGCTTGCCGGGAAAATCGTCGTCGGTTTGACAGGTTCGCTGCTCCCGGCGGCGGCGTTGTACGCTTTTTGCCGGCATTTTTTTACGAAAACGGTCGGCGTACTCGCCGCGATCCTCTACTTGACGAATCCGTGGATTTACTACGTTTCCGCAACCGGCCTGATCGACGGCGTCGTCGCGACGTATCTGTTCACGGCGGCGTATGCGTTGATTCTGTACCGTTATCCGGGTCGGAAATACGAAGATTATCCCCGGCAACCGATGGGACTGCTGTTGTTGTCCGGATTTCTGGCGGGGAGCGCGGTTTCGTGCAAATATCCGGCGCTGCTTTTCGTCGTCGTTCCGCTGGCCGGTGCGGTTGGTTTCAGCACGTTTTCCCATCGACTCCGAAAGATCGCGTTTTTTTCCCTGGCCGCTTTGCTCGCTTGCGGATTATGGTTCGGAAAAAACGCCGTGCTGACGGGCAACCCGACGTATCCGCTGCTTTACGGCGTGTTCGGCGATCGAACCGGGACCTGGACGCCGGAAAAAAACGCCCGTTGGACCCGGGTTCATTCGCCGCACGACTTTTCTCTCGCTTCGGCTTGCGGCAGCACGGCGGAGATCGCATGGAAAAGCGATTACCAGTCACCGATTCTCGTACCGCTGGCCGTGTGCGGGTTCATCCCGATTTTTTTCCGGCTTAAGAAAGCGAAAGGCGTCGAAAAGAAAGAGGACCGTTTGCTTCTCGCGTTTGCGGCTCATTTGTTTTTCGTTTTCGTTTGCTGGTGGTTTTTGACGCATCGTTTGGATCGATTTTTGATTCCGATATTGCCGCTCGCGACGATTTTCGCCGCTCGGGGAGCCGTGATCTCCGCCGACCCGTTTTGGAGGAAAGCGGTCCTCGTCGTTTTTGCGATCGCGATCGCTTATGCGACACTCCTGGCCGCACTACCGCAGCCGGGAAAATACAATCGCTTCTTTTTGCCGGACCGCGCGATGCGAACCGACCCGATTCGCGTGATGCCGCACACGCTGGATTACAACGAAAACCCGCCGCGGGGAACGCTCTTGCTCCTCGGCGAAGCGAAAGCGTTCGATTTCAACGTCCCGGTCCTGTTCAGCTCCTGTTTCAACGACTCGCTTTTCGAACGGATCGTGAAGGATAACGACGGCTCGATCAGGTCGCCGGAAGAGATACGACGGCTGTTTCACGAATATGGTATCAGCGACATTTTTGTCGACTGGGGAGAAATCGCGAGGTTTCGCAGTCCCGGCAACTACGGGTTCAGTGATTTCATCGAGCCGAAAATCTTCGACGAACTGGTTCGCGACAATGTCTTACGGCCGACCGGTACGGAAAACGAAACCTTTCGTGTAATCGATTGAGGTTTCCGTTCGCCCCCGGACGGGCGAATCCTTCTCCGCCCGTATTGCGAAACGTGCCGCAAATCGGGATAATCGTCTTGTGCGTTCTCCGGCAATCGTTGCATTTTTTCGAATCATGTCCGCGCGGTACTTATTCCTTTTTCTTTTTCTTTTTCTGTTCGTTTTCGGTTTGTCCGGAATCTTCGCCGCCGCGGCTCCGGTTGGCGCCGGGAGCGGGGAAAATCCGCAAACGACTGAAAAACAAGAACCGAAACAATCGTTCTTCGACTGGAAAAATTTTCGATTTGAAAAACAAATCGCCGAGCTTTACCGAAAAAAAAAGCTGCTTGCCAAATCGGATTATCCGAAACTTCGACGTTTGTGCGCCCAAAACGTCGCTTACTCGCACCGCCAACAATTGCGGGCCGAATGGGGCAAGGACGACGATCCGTTTTACCGCTGGATGGAAAAGCGTCCGGAGCTTCTAGAGAACTTTCTTTTGGCGCTCGATGAGGATCGCGACAATTTTCCCGCGGCGTTGCGGATCATGAAATTCCTCGCCACGAAATACCCGAAGCAAGTCGAACATTATCCCGGTTTGACCATTGCGATCGCGGTGGTGTGGGACCAACCGGAATCGATCGACAACGGCAGCCAGGGCCAATTCCAGGCGATCGACGCCCCGAACACCGCGAATTACGAAGAGCTTTTCCTCTATTATTCGGACGACAAGAGCCCCTACAAATTCCGACTCAAAACGCTTCCGTGGGAAGTGCTCTGTTACGTCGTTTCCCATAAAACGTCGGAGCAGCAGCGACGTTGGGCCTATTCGACGTACGGGCATGATATCCGGATGCTCGGGCAAAAGTACAACGACGTCCCCTGGATCGCCGGAGATCCGCCGCCGCTTTCCGGACAGACGTACACACTCTCGAATATGAAAAAATACGGCGGCGTGTGTACTTGCCGGGCGGATTTCTCGCTCGCGCTTTGCCGTACGCTTTCGGTTCCCGCCTTCTACGGCGGAGCCGGTTGGCCGAAATATCACGGCGGACATTCCTGGGTCATGTGGATGGAGTTCCGTGAGATCACGCCGAATAAATTCGTCTTTACGCTTGAGCAGGAAGGCCGGTATGCCGAACGAAAGGATTACGTCGCCGGCGGCGGAAACCCGCAAACGATGCAGCCGGAAAACGACGGAACGGTCCTGCTTCGATTTCATCGCCTCGGCGCGAACATTTCCGCGGCGAGACATTCGGACCTCCTCATGCGGATCTATCCCGTGATCGTCGAGGAAGCGAACCCGGAGTTCGCCGAGAAGCTGAAACTTTTGACCGACATCAATGCCGTTTCGCCCGGCTCGCTCAAAGCGTGGAACGAAATCGTAGTGTTCGGGCGCAAAAACCGGTTTACGAAAAAAGATCTCCCGACGGTTTTGAAGCTTTATCAATCGCTTTTGAGCGATTTTGCCGTTTCACCGAACTACCTCCCTTCGCTGGTTTCGGGACTGTTGTCTTTTCCGGAAATCAAGGACCAGCGGGAAAAACTCTACGCCCGCTTGTTCGCTTTGCTGCATGAAAAAAAGAGACCGGACCTCATTTTCGAGGCGGCACTCGGCTTGGCGCAAATGGAGCGGAACGATAATAACGACGCCGCCGCGTTCAAAAACCTCGCCGGAGCGGCGCTGAAGTACTACGAGGAAGCGTCCCGAATCGAACCGGTCCTGATCGAGCTGGAAAAAATCGCCGCCGCGGACGAAGAGGCAAACCGCGAAATTATCACGAACTTTTACGCACGATTTCTCAAGCTCGTTCTCAATAAAACCGATCTGCCGTTCGATTACCGACTCGATATGCTGCATCGGGCGGAATCGTGTTTCGAAAAATACGACACCCCGAAACTGCTCGCCGGCGCAAAAAGCGAAATTTTGAAACTGGAGCAATCCCGTTAAAGAGCGGGATGTGGTATGATGAAACGCAGGCGATCCGCGAGCGGTGTTCGAGTTGGCAGCACCACAATGTTCTGCGCATTGTGAAGCACAATACCGCCTACTGCGTACGCGGCTCTGATTCGAAAAGATTCGCTCTAATCAATCGGTAATCCCCAATATCCCTCCCGAGGTGTTTGATGTTACGTTTTCTCTGCTGTTGCGTTTTCCTGGTTTCCACATCTCTTTCCGGCGCGGAGCTGAGGTTCGATTTCGACTCCGGCGACCTCGATCGGGAAGGTTGGAAAATCGTCGAAGGATCCAATTCGAAACCGATCGGCAGCCGGACGACGGAGTTCCACAACAATTCCGTTCCGTACCAAAAACAGGGAACCTATTACCTGACGACGCTCGAACAGGCCGGGAGCGACGCGCCGACCGACGAGCCGATGTGCGTGATCGAATCGCCCGTGTTCCGGATCGAAGGAAAGACCGTCCGCTTTCTCGTCGGCGGCGGGCGGCGTCCGAATACGTATGTGGCCCTGTGCGTCCTCGACGACGACGGCAACGACCGCGAAGTCCTCAAAGCCGCCGGAAAAGAGACGCAAAGTCTCGACGAAGTCGTCTGGGACGTGTCCGAATACGTCGACCGGGACGCTTTCTTCCGCGTCGTCGATCGGGAAACCGGACCGTGGGCTCACATCAAAGCGGATGATTTCCGTGTCGAAGGAAAAATCGATCCGGCGAAAACCGAGCGACGTTGGAACGATTATCAACGAAAAATCGAAGCGGAAAAAGAACGCAACCGCAAGCTCGCTCAAAACCCGCTCGTTTTGAAGCAGCCGATCCTTTACGTAACGCGGCAACAATATCTGCCGGATCACCACAACACGGCAACGATGTTCCAGAACGGCGAGATCAACACCGCTTCGTTCCGCGGCGGCGCGGCGATGAAACTCTGGGATCCGAAGACGAACCAAACGCGAACGCTGCTCGAACTTCCCGACGGAATCGTCCGCGATCCGTGCGTGAGCTTTGACGCCCAATCGATTCTCGTTTCGCTCCGCAAATGCAAAGACGACGATTACCACATCTACGAATACAAGGTCGATCCGAACCGCCCGGCGATCCTCATTCACGGAACCGACTCCGACGAAGCCGTCGCGAAAATCGACGGTTTGAAGCAGCTCACCTTCGGCTCCGGGCTGTCCGACAGCGATCCGCTTTATTTGCCGAGCGGGGAAATTCTGTTCAGTTCGACCCGGGAACCGAAGTTCTGCATGTGCAACCGGCATATCATGTGCAACCTCTTCACGATGAAGCCGGACGGTTCCGACATGCAGCAGATCGGACACAGTACGCTTTTCGAGGGGCACGCGAACCTGCTCTCCGACGGGCGGGTGATATACGACCGCTGGGAATACGTCGACCGGAATTTCGGCGATGCGCAGGGCGTCTGGGTCACGAACCCGGACGGAACGAACCACGCGATTTACTGGGGCAACAATACGAATTCCCCCGGCGGCGTGCTTGACACCAGAGTCTTGCCCGGCTCGGATTCCGTGTTCGTCTGCACGTTTTCGTCGTGTCACGACCGCCCCTGGGGCGCGATCGCGCTGGTCGACCGTCGCAAAGGAATCGACGGCAAGGAACCGGTCCTTCAAACCTGGCCCGCGTCGGCGATCGACCTGGTCGGCGTCGGCAATTACGATACGTTTATCGGCGTCGGACAGAAATTCGAGGACCCGTATCCGCTTTCCGATTCGTTTTTCCTCGCCTCCGGAATGGTCGGTCGCGGTGAAGAGATGGGAATTTACCTGCTCGACCGCGAGGGAAACATCACGCTGCTGCACGAAGACGGCCCCGGCTGTTACGATCCGACGCCGCTGGCGTCGACCGAAGTGCCGCCGGTGATCGCGAGTCGGATCGACCTTGACGCCCCGGAAGGTTATTTTTACGTCTCCGACGTCTACGAAGGGTTCGGCATGAAAAAAGTAACGCCGGGTTCGATCAAATCTCTCCGGGTCGTGGAGTCGCCGGAAAAACGCTTTTGGACCCACACGGCGTGGGACCAGGGGAACGGAACGCAGGCGCCCGGCATGGCGTGGGACGACTTCAACAACAAGCGGATTCTCGGGACCGTCGACGTGGAAAAGGACGGCAGCGTTTTCTTTTCCCTCCCGGCGGACAAGTTCGTCTATCTGCAACTGCTCGACGAAGACGGTCGGATGATCCAATCGATGCGCAGCGGCACCATGGTCCGGCCCGGCGAAACGAACGGCTGTTTCGGGTGTCATGAAAGTCGGCTCGAAACGCCGCCGAAATTGTCGTACAATCCAATCGCGACGAGCAAGGCTCCGCAGCAGTTGCGTCCCTGGTATGGAGAAGAGCGGCTTTTCAGTTACATCAAGGAAGTGCAGCCGGTGCTGGACAAATACTGCGTCGCGTGTCACGATTTCGACGGCCCCGGCGCCAAGTCGCTCGTGCTCGCGGGGGATCGGAATCTGCTCTTTAACGCCTCGTACCACGAGTTGCGAACCAAAGGTTACGTGAACGTCCCCGGGGCGGGGCCGCACGTCAAGCTCGAACCGCTCACCTGGGGGTCTCACGCGAGCCGGCTTGTCGACGTACTCCTCAAAGGGCATCCGGCGGAAATCGAACGAAAGCGTGTGGAAATGAAGCTCGTCCTCAACCGTGACACCGACCCGGAGGCGTTCGACCGGATCGTGACGTGGATCGACATCAACGCCCCATACTACCCGGTCTATGCCAGCGCGTACCGAAACAACCGCTTCGGGCGTTCGCCGCTCGACGATGCGAAAATCAAAAAGCTCCAGGAGCTGACGGGACTCGATCCGGTCTGGACCGTTTCGCTGGACCGGCCGGAAAAGAGTCCGATCCTTTCGAAACTGGACAAAAATTCCGACGCGTACCGGGAAGCTCTCGCAATTGTTCGGCAAGGCCAAACGACCCTGGCGACCCGGGATCGCGGCGAAGAACCCGACTTCCGCCCGGTCGACCCGATCGAAGTCGCCCAGGAAAAGAAGTATGAAGAATTCCGAAAGAATTTGCGTCCGTAATCAGCCGTGAGCGTAAGAAGCGTCCTGTTTCTTTCCGCGGTTCGGGAGTATAATACGGAGGATCGTTATCCTTTTTGAAAATCCTTTCGTTTTATTTTTCATGCGAAATCTCCTGCTGCTTCTGTCGTTTTTGGGGTGGATCACGTGCCTGTCCGCCCAGGAAATTCCCCCGGAAGCCGGGGAGCCCGATCCGCCGGTCGTTACGAAAAAGGCGACGATCCTGGAAATTCCGTTGCCGATCACCCGGGGAACGGTCCAACCGATTTACCGCTCCCTGGCCCGGGTCGGTGAAGAGCTTCGCGCTCTTTCGGGAGCGACGCTCGTTCTCAGCTTTCGCGTTCCGCCGAACCAGGAAATCGCCGCATTAGGTAGCCAGTTCGGCCCCTGTTTCGATCTGGCGACCCTGTTGGCGTCGGACGATTTTCAAAAAATCAAAACCGTCGCCTATTTTCCGCAGTCGGTCCAGGGGCACGCCCTACTCGTCGCGCTGGCGACGGGGGAGTGGATCGTTGCCGACAACGCGGAAATCGGCAACGCCGGAATCGACGAGAAACGAATCACCCCCGCGATTCGGCAAGCGTATCTCGATCTGGGACGCCGTTTTCCGGAACAAATCGTCCTGAAAATGCTCGACTCGAACGTCGAACTTTGGCAAGCGGAAACGGCCCAGGGAACCGAATGGACCGACAAAGCCGGTGTACAAAAACTGCGGACCGAAGGAATGCTCGCCAAGGATCCCGATGCCGCGTTCATTCCCGCCGGGGCTCCGGGTCTGTTTTCCGCCCAGCAGGCGCGACAACAGCTCGGGATCGCCGATTACATCATTCCCGCCGACGAACGGGAAATCGGTTTAGCGAAAGCGCTCGGCCTAAAACCGGAACAAATTTCCTTCGCCAAGATTTACACCAACACCGGCAGGGCGGTTCGCGTCGATTTGATCGGCCCGATCACGGCGGCGAAAGTGAGCGAAGTCGAACGGCAAATCCGCATGGCGACCGAAGAAAACGCAAGCGTTCTCGCCGCGGCGACCGGACAGAACAACGCCCGGGAACCGCTCGCCGATTTCGTTTGCCTGTGGATCGAATCCGCCGGCGGTTCCCTGTCGGACAGCTTGAATCTGGCCGGATACCTGGCGAACGAAATCGATCCGATGAAAGTTCGGACCGTCGCGTACGTGCCGAACAAGGCGCTCGCCGATTCCGCTTTGATCGCATTATCGTGTCAGGAAGTCGTGATCGGCCCGAACGCGGAACTCGGCGGGAGCGGCGAAGCGAATTTCACCCCGAACGAAATCCACGCCGCCGAGGAAACGATCGAGCAGTCGCTTGCCAAAAAATCGTTGCGCCGCTGGTCGCTCATGGCCGCGACGATCGATCCGGACCTCGAAGTGTTTCGCGTGACGAGAAAAAGCGATCCGACAGTCGTCGAATATTTCTGCGACCAGGAACTCGACGCGCAAGGAGATAAGGACGATTGGGTCAAAGGCGATCCTGTTACGAAAAAAGGGACGCCGTTCGAAGCCAAAGGCAAGGTCGCCGTTTCGTTTTTTTTGGCCGACAAGGTTGCCTCGGATTTCAACGAATTCAAGCTCTTTTACCATTTGGAAAACGATCCGACGCTTCTGGAGCCGGGCTGGGCGGATCGGTTGATTCGGGCGCTGGCCAATCCGTATCTGTCCGCGACGCTGCTTCTGCTCGGATTTGTCGCGGTTTTTATCGAGATGAAAACTCCGGGACTCGGAATCGGGGCGTTCGTCGCGATCTGTTGCTTCGTCCTGTTTTTTTGGAGCAAATTTCTCGGTGGAACCGCCGGCTGGTTCGAGGTGACGCTTTTTTTGACCGGCGTACTTTTCGTACTGATGGAGATTTTCGTGATTCCCGGCTTCGGAATTTTCGGAATCGGCGGCGGTGCGGCGATTCTGGCGTCGCTGGTTTTGGCGAGTCAAACATTCATCATTCCGCGAAACCCGTACCAGATGCAACAGTTTCAGAATTCGCTCATGGTGCTCGTGATCGCTCTGGTCGGTTTATGTTCGATTGCCGGGGTATTGGTCCATTGGCTACACGAGATCAACCGTCCGAAAGACTCCGAATTTATCCGGGAGTCGGAGAAGATGGCCGATTACGCGCACCTGCTCGGCCAAGAGGGCATTGCGGCGACGCGGCTTGTTCCCGCCGGAAAAGCGATGTTCGGAACCGAAACGCTCAGCGTCGTTTCCGATTGCGAACTGATCGAAGCCGGGACCCCGATCCGCGTCGTCGACGTCCGGGGGTATCGAATCATCGTGCAAAAATCCGTTCACGCTTAAACCTACACCAAACCGGGGCAGACCCCGTGGCTAACGACTCCATGAAAACATCTTTTCAATTCGCGTTGATCGTTCTTGCGCTTGTTTTCCTTTGCGGGACGGTTTCGGGCCGGGAACAGGATTCGAGGAAATTCCGCACACTCGTAGTTCTCGGCGGGCATCCGGTGGATGACGTCGCTTTGGCCGCAATGCTCGATTCGCTCGGAAACCTTTCCTGGAAAGCCGTATCGCATCCCGACGCGCACGAGTTTTTTCGACCGGACAAGTCGGGCGACTTCGATCTGATCCTGCTCTACGACGCTTGGGACAAGATCGACGAGGAAACCCAAAAGGATTTCCTGGATCTTGTCGCGTCGGGCAAACCGGTTCTGGCGCTGCATCACAGTCTGCTTTCGTACAGCAAATGGCCGGAGTACGCGACGAAACTCGTCGGCGGGCGGTACTTGTACCTCGGCGAGGAAACACTCGACGGGAAAAAGTACGGTTATTCCGCCGTCAAGGACGACGTCGACTTGAACGTGCGGGTCGTCGATCGCAACCACCCGATTCTCAAGGGAATCGCGGACTTTTCGATCCGGGACGAACTGTACGCGAAACTGTATATTTCTCCGGCGGCGAACATCTTGCTCCGGACCGATTTCCCCGGGATGGAAACGCCGCTCGCCTGGACGCTGCATCACGGGCGGGGCAAAATCTTCACCTTCCAACTCGGACACGGAAAAACGGCGTTTGAGAATCCGAGCTTTCAAAAAATCATGTCCCAAGCGGTCGATTGGTTGGGGCGGCCCGAACGGTTGCGAATCGATCCGCCGAAGGAAATGATGAAGCAGGGCTGGGGTCGTCCGAATTTCGTAACGTACCGCAACCTCGACGACGACCCGGCGGAGGAGTGTCTCGGCCTGTTCTTTTGGGACAAGGCGCATCACGCTCATTATGAGATCACGCACGCATACTGGGGAATCGTCGACGGAAAAACGAACGAAGTCCGGTTCCTCTCCGACGATAAAACGACGATTGCCGAATCGGTCGATTGCGTTTTCAAGGACGGTCGCTGGATGCTGAAAATGGAGTCGTTCCAGGACGGCAAGTACGAAATCGACGAATCGGGCCGCGTTCACGGTATCACCGTTCGGGAATACGTCGCTTTCAATTCGGAAACGAAAAAGTACGAAATCGTCGCGACGGAAACGGAACGGACGGTTTTTCCCGAAACGATTCCCGGCCTGCCCCCGGGGAGCCAAACCGGTTCGGCCCCGGTTTTGCCGGATCGCGAGCCGGTCGCAGAGCCGATTTCAGTGCTGATCCTCACCGGAATCAACGGGGCGCATTGGTGGAAAGGGAGTACGGACGCGATTCAAAAAACGTTGGAAAACTCCGGCCTGTTTCGCTGCGACGTCGCCGTGATGAACGGATCGCCCGACGCGGTCAAGCCGGAGGACTTGGATTTCACGAAATACCGGCTCGTCGTTTCCAACCACGTCCCGATGGATTGGCCGGAAACGGCGAAGAAAAATTTCCAGCAGTACGTCGAAAACGGCGGCGGTTTGGTTCTGCTTCACGGAGCGACGCTCGCTTTTCCGAAGTGGAAAGAATACAACGAAATGATGGGGCTCGGCGCATGGATGGACCGAAACGAAAAAGACGGTCCGTACGTTTACTGGAAAGACGGCGCATTCGTTCGCGATGAAACTCCCGGTTGGGCGGGGCATCACGGTCGACAACATTCATTCGCCGTCGTTCACAGGGCTCCGGAGCATCCGATCCTCAAAGGCTTACCGACCGAGTGGATGCACTTTAAAGACGAACTGTACGGGAAAATGCGAGGCCCGGCGCAAAACATGACCGTTTTAGCGACGGCGTACGACGATACGGACGAAAATCGGGGACACCAGGGTTCGGATCGGCATGAGCCGGTTCTTTGGACCGTCGATTACGGCCAAGGGCGGGTCTTTGTCGACGCGTTGGGCCATGCCGGAGACGACGCGCCGGGAATCTATGCTCTGGAATGTACGGGCTTCCAGGTCACGTTTCTGCGCGGTTGCCAATGGGCGGCGACCGGCGAAGTGTCGCAAGCGGTTCCCGACGACTTTCCCACGGCGACACAGCTTCGATTCCGTCGTGATTTCCGACCGTGAAACTCCGAAGGAAAACCTTTTACGGACCGTTATTCGAATTGGTCGCCGACCCGGATGCGATAGCCGTTGATGAATCCGGCGGCGTCGACCATGGCTTTGCCGGGATATTGGATTTTGAGGATTCGCAGCCAATGCTTTCCGGCCGCGACGATGAGTTGATCGTCGTGCGCTTTGACGACGGTTCCCGGCAAAACCGGCTCCGGTGGGCGCGGATCGGTCGGCAGCAGCGGGTTGTCCGCGAGAAAGCGGGTTTCGCCGAGAATCAACCGAACCGGTTTTTCATTGCTTTTTCTCTTCCAATGCGTACTCGACTTGGGCCAAGCCACCAGGGCGCGGACATGGTTATGGAGTACGGAGGCGTCGGCGTTCCAGTCGAGGATCGCTTCCTCTTTCTTCAGTTTCGGGGCCTTGGTGATGTCTTCCGCACGCTGCGGATACGCCGGAAGACGCCCGGTTTCCATCTGCCGGATTGTCTGTATGACGTACCAGGAACCGATTTCCGAAAGGCGGTGTTCGACGCTGATCGCGTTTTCGTTCGGTTCGATGGAAATCTCCGGACTCTTGGCGACGACCGGTCCGGCGTCGACGGCGGGAATCATGTGAATGATGCTGATCCCGGTAAATGTGTCGCCGCCGAGAATCGCCCGATTGATCGGCGCGGCGCCCCGGTACCTCGGGAGCAGCGAGCCGTGCAGATTCAGCCCCCCCATTCGAGCCGTTTTCAAGATATCCGGCGACAGAATCCGACCGTAATCGCACACGAACAACACGTCTGCCGCGAGAAGATACAGGAGGTCCGCCGATTCCTGGGTATTGACGTTTTCGGGATCGTAAATGGGCAAACCGTACTCCAGCGCCGCGGCTCTCATCGGCGTGAGAGGCGTTTTTTGGCCCCGGTGGGAGCGGATCGGCATTGTGACCACGGCGAGAATCTCATGGTCCGCTTCGATCAACCGTTTGAGCGAAGGAACCGCAAACCCGCCGGTGCCCATTACGATAATGCGCATAGGGTGACGGCAGACATCAGTCGGCGGACGGCAGAAGACATAACGAGAGTGGGAAGTCGCATCCCATGGAACTCCTGCCGTCTGACGTCTGCCGTCCGACGACTAAATTACCACACCCGACGGTTTATTCAAGATCGTCGAAAATCGCGACGACGCCGTTGCCGGCGGGGAGTTTTGCTCCGGTGGACGCCGTGATTTCCATAGTGAACGGCGTCGTGGCGAATCCCTTTCTTCGGACCAGTGTGGCCAGATTTTTTTCCTCGAAAAACGGCGTATGGCACGTTAGCAACAAAAAGAGCGGTTTTTCGTCGAGCAAATCGAAGCAGTTTTCGACAAGCTCCGGAAGGTCGCGGTCGATTTGCCAAACATTTCCCCGGGTTCCATGTCCGTAACTCGGCGGATCAAGGATGATTCCGTCGTATTTCCGGTTTCGTTTTATCTCCCGTTGGACAAACCGAACGGCGTCCTCGGCGATCCAGCGGATCGGGGCTTCGGAGAGCCCGGAAACCTCGGCGTTCCTCCGCGCCCGGGCGAGCAGGTTTTTCGCGGAATCAATGTGGACGACCTGTGCCCCCGCCGAAGCGGCCGCAAGAGTACTCCCGCCGGTATAGGCGAACAGGTTCAGAATTGCGGGGGGCTTTTCCCGTTTCGCGGCTCGTGAAACGAGTTCGGCAATCCGTCGCCAGTTGATTTGCTGCTCCGGAAAAACGCCGAGATGTCCGAACGGCGAGCATTTCATTTCCAGCGAAATCGGAGGAAAGGAAACCAGCCAAACCGTTTCCGGCGAAAGATTTTCGCGGAAAAACACCCAGTGTCCCCGCTCCGTTCCTTTTCGCTCCGGGACGAATTTCGCGTCGACCGATTTCCAGAGTTCCGGTTTGCGAATCGCGAACCGTTCGGCGGCAGGAGAAGGACGCTCAAGAAGAACCTCGCCCAAACGCTCCAGTTTGCGACCTTCACCGAAATCGAGAAGCTCGTATATTGATTCGAGCAAAGTTTGGGCATGTTGAAATGAGTCCATTTCGAATCAGAGCCGCGCACGTAGTAAGCGGTATTGTGGCTCACTACGGTGCAAAACATTGCGATATAGTCGATTCGAACACCGCATAGGCTTCGCTGAAAAATTACTGGCAAAAAAAAGATTGGAATGTTTTTTACCACAGAGAGCGCAGAGATCACAGAGAGTCTGAAAGTAAGTGTTCTCTGTGTCCTCTGCGCTTTCTGCGGTTTATAAAATTGATCTTTGTTTTGCCCGTTGCTTTCTGGTGAAGGCCTTACTCCGTGCGCGGCTCTGATTCGAAGGGCGACATTTTTCCCTACAAACGCGGGGCAAGCCCCGCCGCTAACTATGCTTCTTCCTCCAACTCGACGTAATCGCCGGGGATCGCACGGAGGATTTCGTCGGCGCTGGTGATACCGTCGTCGAGTTTTTGCTGGGCGTCGCTGCGTAAATCGATC